>NZ_JAMYRK010000064.1:0-32012 GCF_040321335.1 Mesorhizobium sp. M0437 | reverse complement strand
GTTCCCATCAGCCATCGCATCAAGAAATGCGCCTGGAACGACGACTATCTCATCAATGCCATCACTCATATGCGATAGCCCTGCCCCTCGAGGGGAGATTGGCGCATAGATGAATCAAATTTGCCGATCAGGCGAAAACTATTCGGTTGCGGTGAGCCGCCGCCCTGCCTACGATTTCGGCTACGCTAAGGAAAGGGCAGGATGCAGCAACCCGGCCGGGCCGCAGAGATCAAGGCAATCGGGATCGGCAAGAGCTTCGGCTCGTTCCGTGCGCTGGACGATCTGACGCTCGATATCGGCCGTGGCGAGTTCCTCACCCTGCTCGGCCCCTCCGGTTCCGGCAAGACCACCTTCCTGATGATCCTTGCCGGCTTCATTCAGCCGACCGACGGTCGCCTTTACAGCGACGGCGTCGACATCACCGAGCGGCCGGCCGAGCAGCGTGCCGCCGGCATGGTGTTCCAGGGCTATGCGCTGTTCCCGCATATGAGCGTCGAGGCCAACATCGCCTTTCCGCTCAAGGTGCGAAAGAAACCGGCGGCCGAGATCAAACGCCGCGTCGGCGAAATGATCGAGCGCGTCGGGCTCAAGGGCCACGAAAAGAAACTGCCGTCGCAATTGTCCGGTGGCCAGCAGCAGCGGGTCGCACTGGCGCGGGCGCTGGTGTTCGAGCCGGGCGTACTTTTGCTCGATGAGCCGTTTTCAGCACTCGACAAGGGCCTGCGCGGCCAGATGCAGGCCGAGATGAAGCGGTTGCACCAGGAGACCGGCACCACCTTCGTCTTCGTCACCCATGACCAGAGCGAGGCGCTGGCGTTGTCATCTCGCGTCGCCATCTTCAACCACGGCAAATTGCTGCAGGTCGGCGCGCCGGACGAGGTCTACGACCGGCCGGACAACCGCTTCGTCGCCGAGTTCCTGGGCGAGATCAACATGCTGCCGCTGAAGGGCGTACGCCCGGCCAACAATGGCTCGACGGGCCTCTGCGAAGACCGCGCGATCAGCATGCGCTGCAAGGCCGAGAAGGTCCGGGGCGACGCCATCCTGGCGATCCGGCCCGAATACATGTCGATCGCCCGCGAAGCCGCGACAGGCGAGAACGGCATTGCCGCGACTGCCGTCGCCTCGACCTATCTCGGCGCTGCGACGCGGCTCGATCTGACGACGCGGCAAGGCGCCAAGGTGACGATCTCTGTGCCGAACGAGGTCGCCGCTTCCGCGCTCAGCAAGGGCAATTCCGTCTGGCTGACCTGGCCGGCGGAGAAAGGCTTCCTCCTTCCGAACGGAGGACAATGACGATCGGCGCGGCGAATTCGCCAAGCTGACTTTCAGGAAATATTAACGACAAAAAAGGGGAACTGACATGACAAACCAAACCAAGAAAAATTCCATCGAGGCGCTATCCGCCAGGGCAGTGCGCGGCGAGATCTCGCGCCGGCAGTTTACGCAGCTGGCCGCACTGGTGCTGGCCGGCACGCCGATGCTGCTGCGCTCGACCGGCGCCTTTGCCGCGGCTAAGGAACTGGTGCTCGTCAACTGGGGCGGCGACGCCATTACCGCCTATGACGCGGCTTACGGCCAGGCCTTCACCAAGGAAACCGGCATTGTCGTTAAGATGGACGGCTCCGGCCCGACCGAAGGCGCGATCGCGGCGCAGTTCAAGAGCGGCGCCCCGACCTGGGACCTGGTCGACGTCGATCCGTTCTCGGCCATCACTCTCGGCGCCCAAGGCATGCTCGAGCCGATCGACTATGCGGTCGTCGACAAGAAGAAGATGCGGCCGGGATTCGGCTGGGAGTACGCTGCCTCGACCTATTTCTTCTCCTATGTCATCGCCTATGATGCCGAGAAATACGGCAGCCAGGCACCAACCGGCATGGCCGACTTCTTCGACGTGGCAAAATTCCCCGGCAAGCGCTCGCTCTACAAATGGGGCGTGTCGAGCTGGGAAGCGGCACTGCTCGCCGACGGCATCGCACCGGCATCGCTCTACCCGCTCGACCTCAAGCGCGCGCATGACAAGATCGCCGCCTTCAAGGAAAACGTCGTCGCCTATTGGGGTGGCGGCGCCGAAAGCCAGAGCGTGCTGCTCAATGGCGAGGCCTCGATGGCGATCGTCTGGTCGACCCGGGCTTCGCTCATCGAGCAGGATTCCGGCGGCAAGATCAAGTTCATCTGGGACCAGGGCCTGATCTCGCCCGGCGCGCTCGCCGTGCTCAAGGGCAATCCCGGCGGCAAGGACGCGGCGATGAAGTTCATCGCCAGCACCCAGGACCCGGAGAAGGAACTCATCATGTTCGAAAAGCTCGGTCAGGGTCCGGCCAACCCGGCCACCGATGCGCTGATACCCGCCGACAAGAGGCGCATCAATCCGGTCGATCCCGAGAACATGAAGAAGCAGATCCCGCTCGACATGGATTGGTACGCCAAGAACTACGGGGCGGCACTCGACGAATACACGAAGATCATCTCCGCCTGACAAGCCGGGATAACCGGATGAGAGCATACCTCTCCGACAGGATGGGCGCGGCGCTGTTGATGGCGCCGCTGCTCCTCTTTCTTGTGCTGGCCTATGCCTGGCCATTCCTTGGCGTGGTTAAATGGAGCTTCACCCTGCCCACGCCGGGGCTGGGGCAGTACAATGCGCTGCTCACGGATCAGTTGGTGCAGTCGGTCTTCATCCGCACGCTGCGTATCGCGGCGATCGTGACGATCGTTTCGGTTGTCGCCGCCTACGCCATCACCGTTGTCTGGGTACGCGGCACGCCGGTGCAGCGCGTCGTGGCCGAGTTCTGCATCCTGGTGCCGTTCTGGATCTCGGTGCTGACGCGCGCCTTCGGCTGGGTGGCGCTTTTGTCCAATCGCGGCCTGATCAACACCTGGCTGCAGGCGGTCGGCTTCATCTCAGAGCCGCTGGCGCTGGTGCGCAACGAGTTCGGCGTTATCGTCGGCATGACGCATTTCCTCATTCCCTTCGCCGTGTTTCCGCTGGCCTCATCGATGCGCAGCCTCGACGACCGTGTGCTGCTGGCGGCGCGCGGCCTCGGCTCCAGCCGTATGCGCACCTTTTGGTCGGTATTCGTGCCGATGACCAGCTCCGGCATCATCGGCTCGGCGCTGATCGTCTTCGTCTTTTCGCTCGGCTTCTTCGTCACGCCGGCGATCCTCGGCGGCGGCCGTAGCGTGATGATCGCCGAGCTGATCTACCTTCGCATCTTCCAGAGCCCGGACTGGGGCCTGGGCGCCGCAATCAGTGTCGTGCTGGTGCTGTTTGTCGGCGCGCTGATGGCGCTGCTGTTCCGCTATATCAGACCCAAGCAACTGGTGTAGCGCGATGCCGACCTACCGCCCCGGTCCCGTCTCGCTGGTCCTCGCCGCCCTCGTCGCGCTGTTCCTGCTGCTGCCGCTGCTCGCCGTCATCCCGGTGTCGCTGACGCCGAGCCGCATGCTGGCGATGCCGTCGGGCGAATTGTCGCTGCGCCATTACCGGGCGCTGATCGAGGATCCGCGCTGGATCAGTTCGATCCTGCTCTCGATCAGGATCGGCATCGTCAGCAGCGCCTTTTCCACCGTGCTGGCGCTCTGCTTCAGCCTCGGCATCTGGATGTTCCAGCCGCGCTTCACGGCAGCATTGGTCGGTTTCGTGCTGCTGCCGATGGTGGTGCCGCCGGTGGTCTCGGCAATCACGCTCTACTTCCTGCTGACCTCGATCTCTGGCGTCAGCTCATTCTTCGGCTATGACACCTGGCTGGGTGTCGCCATGGCGCATGCGGTGATGACGGTGCCCTTCGCCACGGTGCTGATCCTGGTGTCGCTCAGCCAGCTCGACCGCCGCATCGACCTCGCCGCCCGCGGCCTCGGCGCCACCGTGTGGGAGCGCGCCACCCGCATCATCATGCCCAATATCAAGTTCGGCATCGTCACCGCGGCGTTGTTGTCCTTCGTGCTGTCCTGGGAAGAGATCGGCGTCACCCTGTTTATCACCTCGGTCAACGCCATCACGCTGCCGCGGCTAATGTGGATGGGCCTGCGCGACAACATCGACCCGGCGATCGCAGCGCTCTCGGTGATCCTGATCGTCATCACCGTGCTGGTGCTTGTGGCGCGAAGCGTCGTGGTCAGGCTGCGCGCAGCGCTGTAGACGCCGCCTCACGCCGAGGTGACTGGCGCGAATGAAACCTTGGGCTACGATTTTCGTTATAGATGGTTCAACAGGTCGAAGGCCCCGCCATGAACCAGGGATGGTTTGCCAAGCCGGTTGCGGTTGCGGTCGGCATCGTGGGAGATATCCGCAACATTTCCAACGCACGGCAGGCTGTCGCATTGCTGGAAGCCCACTGGCGTGACACCGGCAGCGCCAAACACGGGGTGGCACTGCGCACATGCCGCCGCGCCATGAGCGACGATCGCTGGACCGAAGCCGCCAGGAACGCGTTCATCGAGGCCGCGCGGGAAGCGCATGTCCTGGTCGAGCGAGCCGTCGAACCGCAGGACCGGTCCAGGCAGGCGGGACCGTGATCGATTTGTGAGAGCCTCGGTGGTTCGGCCGATCTATTGCATCTCAGGCAGCATGCAGCCTTGGAATGGCGCTGACGTCAACCTCGCGTTCCGCGTGCCACGCATCATAGGCGGCCTGCATCCTGAGCCAGATCGCGGCGCCGTCGCCGAACATCTTTCCAAGACGGGCAGCGACAGCCGGCGACACCGGCTTCTTTTCGCGGATGATGTCATAAAGCTGCTGGCGCGAGATTCCGAGCAGATTGGCGATCTCCACCTTGGTCTTTCCGGTTGCCGGGATAATGTCGTCAAGCAGCGCTCCAGGGTGGGATGGGCAGCGCTCCATCGGACGCATCGGCTCATAAGAGGTCATGGGCTGGTTGTCCTTTCGCTTGGGGCGCCACGTACCCATAATGATATTGTTCGAAATCTACCCGGGTTGCCAGACCTCCCAAAAACCTGGCGGAGTTGTGGCACAGCGCCACCCACTAACCCATGGCATGGCGGATTCTCTTGGACAGGCGGCTCAAAAATGCCGGCCTCGACGACGCATCAAGCTTCCACGACAGCACCGCGGTCGCCATTTTCCGCGGCAACACTCCGACCGACAGGAACCAGGCGGCAAGGATTGCACGCCGCCGCAGGGATGCGGTCATTTCGAGGCTGGCGACGGCGCCGGCCGCCCCGAGCGCCAGCCGGGAATCGTCGGCCACGGGATGTCGGTCTCTGTCCGCGCAAAGCGATGCCAGCCGCTCTTCCAGGTGGACCGGATCGTGGCGGACGGCATTCGACGGCACGATGGTCAGGCCGATCCCGGAAGCCTGGTCCGACAGCGCCTGCATGCGGCGGAAATCGTGAGTTACCCGCCAGCGTGCCCGCTCGGCGAGCTTTTCACCGAAGACTGAATGGTTGGCGCCATGGATCCGGTAGGCGCCGAGGCATTCGTCGATCGATTGGACATGCCCGTACATCGGCGCCAGCGTTGCCAGATAGCCGTCGGCGCCCTGGCGGAACTCCGGCTCCGGTATCGGCATGATCGATTCGAGCGTTGCGCGGTCAAAGGCGAGCCCGCTGGTCACGGTCGTCTGATAGCGGCCCTTGTGCAGGAGTTTCGGCATGACGTCGCCGCTGTCGAAAGCCAGTTCGGGCGGCGGAAAGACATCCTTGATGCGTTGCCCCTCGTCGACGATATGCAGTCTGGACTGGACCTGGGCGGTTGCCTCGTCCCAGGTTTCGACAATGGTAGAGACGGCGGTTGGATAAAGATAATCGTCGGCGTCGAGGAACAGGACGATCTTGCCCGAGCTCGCCGCGAAGCCGGTGTTGAATGCCGCCGCGTGTCCGCCATTTTGCGCTCGCGGGCATGCGAGTATCTCATCGCGATAGGATTCCATGATTGTCGTGGAATTGTCCTGCGATGCATCGTCGACGACGATGACTTCGACATCGGCGTAGTCTTGCTCGAGGGCGCTGTCGATGCTGCGTTTGAGGAACCGCGCATAGTTGTAGTTCGGGATGATGATGGATACCGGAATGACAGGCCGCATCGCGTTTGACCTCGCATCTTGCTTTGGTTCGGCAAAGGCCCTCATGGGCCTGCCCCTCTTCAAGTGCCCCTCTTCAGGCGCGACGAGTTCCCCTCAGAAAAGCTTGCGCTTTCCACCAGGAGACGGGTCACGTTTCGCTTGCGACTTCGCAGTGAGGCCGCCATTGCCTTCGAGGGCTGCCGCCATAGTCAGAACGCGGTCGGCAGCAAAAGCTCCGACGTTCGGCCAAGGTGATGTCGCAACCGAGCCCGACGGAAATGTCTCGCCTCGCAATCAGGTCGGGAGCGAAGCGGACGGGTGCCCTGAAGGCATGGCGGATACTGGCCTGCAAATGCGGCTGGAACAAGCCCCGCGTCGAAAATAGGGCCACTTCAGGTTGCGTTTCAGGCGGCATGCCGCGACCGCCGGCCCTTTTGCCCCGGAGCCGGTGAACCGCCTCCGGGGCTTATGACCATGCAGCCTAAACAGTCAGGCGCCCTGCAAACCCGGCAGCGACAGGTCGACTTCCTCCGGCAAGTCGCCGGCCATGGCGGCGGCAAACTTCGTCTGGTCGAGTTCTCCCTCCCAGCGTGCCACCACGACCGTCGCTACCGCATTGCCGATGAAGTTGGTCAGCGCCCGGCACTCCGACATGAAGCGGTCGACGCCGAGGATCAGCGCCATGCCGGCGACCGGCACCGTGGGGACGACCGAAAGCGTCGCCGCCAGGGTGATGAAGCCAGCGCCGGTGATGCCGGCGGCACCCTTGGAGCTCAGCATGGCGACGGCGAGCAGCAGGATCTGGTCGCCGTAGGTGAGTGGCGTGTCGGTCGCCTGCGCGATGAACAGCGCCGCCAGCGTCATGTAGATGTTGGTGCCGTCGAGGTTGAAGGAATAGCCGGTCGGGATAACCAGACCGACCACCGAGCGGTTGCAGCCGGCGCGCTCCATCTTGGCCATGAGGCCTGGCAATGCCGCTTCCGAGGACGAGGTGCCGAGCACCAGCAGCAGCTCTTCCTTGATGTAGCGGATCAGCGCCAGGATCGAGAAGCCGTTGTAGCGGGCAACCGCGCCGAGCACCACCAGCACGAACAGCAGCGCGGTCAAGTAGAACGTGCCGATCAGCATGGCGAGATTGGCGATCGAGCCGATGCCGTATTTGCCGATCGTGAAGGCCATGGCGCCAAACGCGCCGATCGGTGCGGCCTTCATCAGGATGGCGACGAGGCGGAAGATCGGCGTGGTCAGCGCCTGCAGGAAATCGACAACCGGACGGCCGCGATCGCCGACCAACGCCAGGGCGACGCCGAACAGCACCGAGAAGAACAGCACCTGCAGGATGTCGCCCTGCGCGAAGGCGCCGGTGATGGTGTCAGGGATGATGTTCATCAGGAACCCGACGATGGTTGTGTCGTGCGCCTTCTCGGCATACGCCGCCACCTTGGCGGTATCGAGCGTCGCTGGATTGATGTGCATGCCGGCGCCGGGCTGGACGACATTGGAGACGACCAGGCCGACGACCAGCGCCAGCGTCGAGAACACCAGGAAATAGATCATCGCCTTGCCGGCGACGCGGCCGACCTTCTGCAGGTCGGAAACACCGGCGATGCCGGTCGCCACCGTCAGGAAGATCACCGGCGCGATCACCATCTTCACCAGCTTGATGAAAGCATCGCCGAACGGCTTCATCGCCTCGCCGGTTTCGGGATAGAAATGGCCGAGCAGCACGCCGGCGGCGATCGCCGCGAGCACCTGCACATAAAGATGCCGGTATAAGGGAAGTTTGCCGCGCGGCTCGGCGGCAGCGATTGCTGTCTGCATAACGTCCTCCATGGCGCCCCGATCGAAAGCTCGACTCCCCGGGGCAGTTGTTTTGAGACCAGCAGCCTCGCGACTGCTGAATTCGTGTTTGCAACAGTCGTGCCAGATACGCAGAAGAGCTTTTCATCATTGATTTTGTTGAGCATTCGCAAACGTCCGCTGTGCTGGACGCATGGATAGGTGCGAATCTCCGCATAGGTCGAATTGTGCTTTGTGCGAATTCATGCACAAATGGGCGATGCTGCAACGCCCCGCCGGTGCCTTGTCTTCGACGCCCGAGCAACTCGCCAGGCGGGCGCGCCGAGCCTGGCTGCTGTTTGCGGCCATCGCGCTTTTGATCGTCACGGCAGCGCTCTACGGCGCCGGCCTTTACGGCCGCACCGCCGAGGTCGGGACCCTGGCGGCGCAGGGGCGTACCGACGCCAATCTGAAGGTCGCGCTGCTGCGCGCGGTGCTCGAAAGCCCGCGCGCCCTGCCGCTGCTTTTGTCCGCAGACCAGCAAGTGCGTGACGCGCTGTCGCAGAAAAATGCCGCGGCAATCGATGTGCTGAACCGCAAGCTCGAGGGGCTGGTCTCCGGCACCAAGGCGTCGGTACTCTATGTCGTCGGCACCGATGGACTGGCGGTCGCCTCCAGCAACTGGCGCGAGCCGATCAGCTTCGTCGGCAATGACTACCGTTTCCGCGACTATTTCTCCGGCGCGATGCAGGCCGGAACCGCCGAGTATTTTGCACTCGGCAATGTCAGCAAGCGCCCCGGCCTCTACATTTCGCGGCGCGTCGGCGACACAGACGCACCGCTCGGCGTCGTCGTCGTCAAGATGGAGTTCAACCAGCTCGAAGCCGACTGGCGCGAGGCGAACCGCCCGGCTTATGTCAGCGACGAGAATGGCGTCGTGCTGATCACCAGCGTGCCGTCCTGGCGTTTCATGACAACCGCACCGCTGGCCGCACCTAAGCAAGCCGCGATCCGCGACAGCCAACAGTTCGGCGACGCGCCGCTTGTGCCGTTGCCGATCATGCACGCGCAGGCGCTCAGCCCGGATGTGTCGATCGTCCACGCAGTAACGCCCGGCGGCAGCGACGCGGAGTATCTCAGCCTTTCAACACCGATCCCTTCGACCCCCTGGCGGCTCGACTATCTGATCCCAGTCGAAGCGCCGATCGCCGCCGCGGTCCGCGAAATGCGGCTTCTGGCGCTCGGCGTCGTCGTCCCGCTGCTCGGCCTTGCCGCGTATCTGTTGTGGCGCCGGCAGTCGGCGCAGATGCGGATTGCCGCCGAACAGGCGGCCCGCACCGAACTCGAACGCCGCGTCGTCGAACGGACCGAGGATTTGAGCCGCGCCCGCGACCGGTTGCAGGCCGAGATAACAGGCCACCGCAGCACGGAAGCCAAGCTCCAAATCGTGCAGCAGGATCTGGTCCAGGCCAACCGCCTCGCCATCCTCGGCCAGGTCGCGGCCGGTGTCGCCCATGAGATCAACCAGCCGGTCGCCACCATACGCGCCTATGCCGACAATGCCCGCACCTTCCTCGACCGCAAGCAGACCGGGCCGGCCGAGGAAAACCTCGGCGCTATCGCAGCCCTTACCGAACGCATCGGCTCAATCACCGAGGAGTTGAAGGCATTTGCCCGCAAGGGCCGCACCGCCGCCGAGCCTGTCGAATTACGTGGTGTTATCGAAGGCGCCGTCATGCTGTTGAGAAGCCGCTTTGCCGGCCGGCTCGACGCATTGGCCATCGACCTGCCGCCGCTGAGCCTCAAGGTCATGGGCAATCGAGTGCGGCTCGAACAGGTGCTGATCAACCTCTTCCAGAACGCGCTCGAAGCACTCGACGGCCGCGACGACGCTCATGTGCAGGTGTCGGTCGAGGAGACCGCGGACGGCGTGACGGTCGGCGTGTCCGATAACGGACCGGGCATTCCACCCGCGATCCTAAAATCGCTGTTCACGCCGTTCAACACCTCCAAGGAAAAAGGCCTTGGCCTTGGCCTCGTCATCTCGAAGGACATCGTCGCCGATTATGGCGGCCGCATCGAGGTTTCGAGCGACGACAGCGGCACCCGCTTCACCATTCATCTCCAGACAGCAGCGTAAGCCATGACGAATGACAATGCCGCCCCGGTGGTCCTGATCGACGACGACCGCGATCTCCTCAAGGCCACCGCGCAGACGCTGGAGCTTGCCGGCTTCTCGGTCTCGGCCTTTGCGGTGGCGGCTGAGGCGCTGGCCGGGCTCGACGCCGGTTTTACCGGCGTCGTGGTGTCGGATATCCGCATGCCTCAGATCGACGGCTTGCAGCTTTTCAATCGCATCCTGCGGCTGGATGCCGACATTCCCGTCATCCTCGTCACCGGCCACGGCGACATCGCCATGGCCGTCAAGGCGATCAAGGACGGCGCCTACGACTTCATCACCAAGCCCTTCGCCGCCGACCGGCTGGTACAGAGCGTGCGCCGCGCAGCGGAAAAGCGCCGCCTGGTGATGGAGAACCGCGCCTTGCGCGAGGCGGCCGGAGAGGCGCAGGACGGCCTGCCGCTGATCGGCCAGACGCCGGCGATGGACAGGCTGCGCCGCACACTACGCCAGATCGCCGACACCGACGTCGATGTGCTGGTGACCGGCGAGACAGGCTCCGGCAAGGAGGTGGTGGCAAGCCTTCTGCATCGCTGGAGCCGCCGCGCCAAGGGCAATTTCGTCGCGCTGAATTGCGGCACGCTGCCGGAGACCGTCATCGAGAGCGAGTTGTTCGGCCATGAGGCCGGCGCCTTCACCGGCGCGCAGAAGAAACGGATCGGCCGCATCGAGCACGCCAGCGGCGGCACGCTGTTCCTCGACGAGATCGAAAGCATGCCGGTGTCGACGCAGGTGCAGATGCTGCGCGTGCTGGAAATGCGCGAGGTCACCCCGCTCGGCACCAACGAGGTGCGCCCGGTCGATCTGCGCGTCGTCGCCGCCGCCAAGGTCGATCTCGGTGATCCGCGCCAGCGCGGCGCTTTCCGCGAGGATCTCTATTATCGGCTCAACGTGGTGACGATCTCGATCCCGCCGCTGCGCGAGCGCCGCGACGATGTCGCCCTGCTGTTCTTCTATTTCGCCGAGCGCGCCGCCGCCCGTTTCCACCGCCAGGTGCCGGCAGTGCCGGCTTCGGTGCATCGCCATCTCAGCGACCATGACTGGCCGGGCAATGTGCGCGAACTGGCGCATTTCGCCGAGCGGTTCGTGCTTGGGTTGGAGGAAGGCGCCGAAGCACAACCCCCTGCCCCGACCCAGTCGAACACCGCCATGAAGCTGCCGGAGCGGCTGGAGCGCTACGAGGCCGACATCATCCGCGAGACGCTTGGCCGCAACGAGGGCGACGTCAGGCGCACGATCGAGGCGCTGGGGATTCCGCGCAAGACTTTCTACGACAAGCTCCAGCGCCACGGTATCGTGCGCAGCGATTTTTCCAGGTAACCGCCGCCGGGCCTCGACCGGGCGACTCGGTTACTTGGCGTCGTGGAAGATGATACCGACAGTGTGGCGCATGCCGGAGCGAAGCCGGCTGACGCCGTGCCTGAGATTGACCCGGTAATTGCCCTTGCTGCCCTGGACCGGTCGATTGTGGACCGCGAAGGCGACCGCGTCGCCCCGGCGCAGCGGCACCACCTCGGCGCGGCTCTGCATGCGCGGACGCTGCTCGGTCAGCACGAACTCGCCGCCGGTGAAATCCTTGCCTGGTTCCGACAACAGGATCGCCACCTGCAGCGGGAAGGCCAGATCGCCGTAGAGATCCTGGTGCAGGCAGTTGAAGTCGCCGGGAACATATTGCAGCAGGAGCGGCGTCGGCCGCGTCTGGCCCTGCTCGTGGCATTGCTCGAGGAACGCGGCGTGTTCGTCGGGATAGCGCTGCGCGATACCCATGCGCTCGTTCCAGTCATTGGCGACCGCGGCCAGGCGCGGATAGAGCGCGGTGCGCAAGCCGCCGATCAAGTCGGGCAAGGGATAGCGGAAATAGCGGTACTCGCCCTTGCCGAAGCCATGCCGCGCCATATGGACATGGCTGCGGAAATGGCTCTCGTCCGAATAAAGTCCGGCGATATGCCGGCACTCCTGCGGCGTCAGCAGCTTTTCCATCACCGCGCAACCATAGCCGCTCAGCTCATCGGCCAGCGTCCGCCAGTCATATCCGGCAACGCGCACCTCCGCCGATTTCACCGCCGCTTTCGCGCCTATCGAATGGATGGTCATGGTTTCGCCTCCTGTGGCTTCTGTGTCATTGAGATGGGTGAAACGGCGCGCGCGGACCACCCGTTTCTTGCCGGGTGAACTCGTTAGCGATTGTCTCGGGGATTTCGTTGAATACAATGCAGCGGGGCTTGCCGCGATGAGGGGCGATTTGATCGGACGGGTTCGACAAAGGGACGGGGCAGTCCGGCAATTCCTCGTTTGCCTCGTCGTCATGCTGGTCTCGGCGCTCCCGGCCTTGTCCGCCAGCAGCGACTGCGTCAGCGACGATGAGGTCGATCCGGCGGTGCGGATCGCCGCCTGCACGCGCATGATCGAGGATGCGACAGAGCCCCTCGAAAACCGCGGTATTGCCTATTTCAAGCGCGGCAATGCCCTGACGGAACGAGGCGACTATGACCGCGCGATCGCCGACTACAGCGCGTTCATCGGCATCGCACCGACCGTCGCCAGCGGCTACTATAACCGGGGCATCAGCTGGGTCTTCAAGGGCGACTACGACAAGGGCATCGCCGATCTGGACAAGGCGATCAGCCTGGACCCTAAATATAGCGACGCCTACTACAACCGCGGCGTCGCCTGGACCTTCAAGGGCGAGAACGACCGGGCTTTGGCCGACTATGACAGGGCAATCAGTCTCAGTCCCGGAGACGGCAAAAGCTACCACAATCGCGGGCTGATCTGGTCAAGCAAGGGCGACGACGACCGCGCGATAGCCGATTTCGACCAGGCCATCAGGCTCAACCCAAACGACGCCAGTTCCCTGAACGGCCGCGCCGATGCCTGGACCAACAAGGGCGATGCGGAGCGCGCGCTGGCCGACTATGACAAGGTGATCAGCCTCGATCCGAAAAACGCACATGCCTACTACCGGCGCGGCAACGCCCGGCTGACGGGCGGCGATTTTGACGATGCCATCACCGACTACAATAAGGTCGTCGCGATCGATCCGAAGGATGCTAGCGTCTACTACAACAGAGGCCTCGCCTGGTCGAACAAGGGCGACCATGACCAGGCGCTGGCGGACTTCGACACGTCCATCAGCCTCGATCCGACATTTGCACCAGCCTATTACAGCCGAGGCGTCACTTGGGCCAACCGGGGGGACCATGACCGCGCCATAGCCGATTATGGCAAGGCGATTGGCATCGATCCAAAACTCGCCGTCGCATACTACGCGCGAGGCGCGGCCCGATCCGACGCAGGTGACGCCGATGGCGGCATCGCCGACTATGGTCAGGCCATCGCGCTCGATCCGAAATATGTCGACGCCTACAACAACCGGGGGATAGCATGGGCGGCGAAAGGCGATTTCGACGGCGCCATCGCCGACTACGACCAGGCGATCAGACTCGATCCGAAACACGCCATCTCTTATTCAAACCGGGGTCTGGCCCGAGCAAACAAGGGCGACATCGATCGTGCCATCGCCGATTACAGCCAGGCGATCACCTTCGATCCGAACCTTGGCAATGCCTATTTCAACAGAGGCATCGCCTCGCTTGCAAGGGGCGATGCGGACAGTGCCATTGCCGATTACACCCAGGCGATCAGGCTCGATCCGACAAATCCGAAAATCTACGTCAAACGTAGCGAGGCCTGGTACAAGAAGGGGGAGGACGATCACGCCATTGAGGACTCCAACCGGGCCATCGGTCTCGATCCGAAAGGCGCGATGCCCTTCAACAACCGTGGCATGTCCTTGTGGCGAAAGGGCGAAGCCGACAAGGCCATCGCTGATTTTGACCAGGCGATCCGCCTCGATCCGAAATACGCCGACGCATACGCCAATCGAGGTGCAGCTCTGGCGGACCGGGGCGATAGGGACCGTGCGCTGGCCGACCTCAACCAGGCGATTACCATCGACCCGGGTCAGACCGACGCCTATCTGCATCGGGGCATGATAGATATCGACAGGGGCGATTTCGACGACGCGATGGCCAATCTCGACAAGGCGATCAGTCTTGACCAGAAAGATACCTACGCTTTCAACGCTCGGGGTTTAGTGTGGTTCAAGAAGGGCGATAATGACCACGCCCTCGCCGACTACAACATAGCGATCGATCTTGATCCGAAGCGTGCCGAGACTTTCAACAACCGGGGGATGGTCTGGGCGCGCAAAGGCGACGTCAACCGCGCCTTCAAAGATTACGGACAAGCCATCAACCTCGATCCAAAATACTCAAGCGCTTACTACAATCGGGGAATAGCCTGGTTCGCCAAAGGGGACAATGACCGTGCTATGGCCGATTACGACCAGGCAATCAGCTCCGACCCCGGGAACATCGATGCCTACAACAACCGAGGACTGGTGTGGGCGGCAAAGGGCGAGTTCGACCGTGCCATCGCCGACTACGACAAAGCGCTCGGCCTCAACCCGAAAAATACCTTTTCCTATTCCAATCGTGGAATCGCGCGTGCGGGAAAGAGCGACAATGACGGCGCCCTCGCCGATTTCGACAAGGCCATCAGCCTCGATCCAAAAGATCCTTCTGCATTTTTCAACCGGGGCATAACGTGGATTGCCAAGGGTGATGCCGAGAAGGCCATCGCCGATTTCGATAAGGCGATTAGCCTCGATCCGAAACTGATGCCCGCCTACTACAAACGCGGCGAGGCATGGCTAGAAAAAGGCGACAATGACCGGGCGATCGCCGATTACAGCCAGACCGTTACGCTCGACCCGACAAAGGCCATCGCCTACAACGACCGAGGGTTCGCCTGGAGCAGGAAAGGCGAGTTCGACCGTGCCATCGCCGACTACGACCGCGCGATCAGCCTCGATCCGAGACTTGTCAAGAGCTACCAAAACCGAGGCGTCGCCTGGACGGCAAAGGACCAATACAGCCGCGCTATCGCCGATTATGGCGAAGCAATCAACCTCGATCCGAAAGACGCCTCCACCTATGCTGGCCGGGGCGTCCTGTATCTCTATTCCGGCGCGACGGCGATGGCGCAGACGGATTTCGAGCAGGCGGCCTCTCTCACCCCCGACAATGCCTACTTTGCCATCTGGCTTGATATCGCGGCGCGGCGCAACGGCGCGGCGAGCCACTTGAAGGAGGCGAAAAGCAAGCTCGACATGACGAAGTGGCCGGCACCGCTGGTCAGCATGCTGCTGGGTGAAAAGACGTCCGCCGAAGCACTTTCGGATGCCGGTGCTGTGGGCCTGGCTCAGAGAACCGGACAAGTCTGCGAAACGAATTTCTACACGGCCGAGCTTAGCCGGCTCCAAGGGCATAGCGAGGAAGCCTTACGGCTTTACCGGCTCGCCGCTAGCGATTGTCCCAGGGATTTCGTCGAATACCGAGCCGCCATGAGTGCGCTGCACGATCTGGGCGTGCCGCCATAACTCTGCAAACGACCGTCTCTTTTGCCGAGAAGATCGTTGGCGAACAAGGCGATAGAGACACACTGCCCGACTGATCCAGGCTGTGCCACGTCCATATGTCAGGAGCCTTCGCCAGCGCGATTCCGGTTTTCACTGGCCCGCGCTAGACTGGCAGCAACCGCAACCGGACTGCCCCCGGCATGATCGTCCAGACCTGCATCAATGGCGCGCGCAGCGCCGATTTTCACCCGCGACTGCCGCTTGATCCCGAAGCCATGGCGCGCGACGGTGCGACCTGCGTCGCCGCCGGTGCGGCCGAACTGCATGTCCATGCCCGCGGGCTGGACGGTCGCGAAAGCCTGGCTCCGGCGGCGATGGACCAGACTGTGCTAGCGCTTCGTCGCGCCTGCCCTGGAACGCTGATCGGCGTGTCGACCGGCGCCTGGATTGAGAATGACGACGAGCGGACGCTGGCCGCGATCGCCGCTTGGAGCGAGCTGCCCGACTATGCCTCGGTCAATCTCAGCGAAGACGCCGCGCCCGCTATCATGGAGCGTCTGCGCCAACGCGGCATTGGCATCGAGGCGGGGCTTGCCTCCGTCGCCGACGCCGAACGCCTGGTGAGCCTCGACCATGGCAAACGCGTGCTGCGGATCCTGATCGAAATCTCCGAGCAGGAGCCGGACGCTGCGCTGGAGATCAGCGACGATATCGCCGCCGTGCTCGACGGCGCCGGAATGCGCCGGGCAATCCTGCTGCACGGCGCCGACGCCACGGTCTGGCCTTTCGTGCACCGGGCGGCGGAACGCCGTTGGTCGACGCGCGTCGGACTGGAAGACGGCAAGGAGCTCCCTGATGGAACAGTAGCATCTAGTAACGCTGCGCTGACAGCGGCAGCCGTCGCTATCTTCGAGTCCAGCCGTTAGCGCGGGAACGGCCAATCTCCTCTTCACTGGGGAGATGCCAAGTTTGGCAACGAGGCAGGCCAAAGTCGGCCGAGCATAAGTGTGGCGGCACGCTATATCAATAAAACTTATCTAAAACTTTACGTGTTAATTAAACCAACAATTAATCGGCACATCAACGATCACGTATGTTAATGCTCTCCTGCACCGGGGACCATTTTTTGATGAACATCATTCCACAGAATGATCACGCTGCGCCGCGTCGGATTCAACAGTATACATCGATACAGGTACTGCGGGGGCTGGCAGCTCTCATGGTTGTTATCTATCATCTTCCGGCCGCGCTGGGCATGCTCGATCTGCGTATTCCCGTTCTAAACAGCGGCGTCGACCTGTTTTTCGTCATTAGTGGTTTTGTAATGGTTCTCTCGACAGAGAACAGACGCGCCGACCACCGTGCTTTTTTGATGCAGCGCTTCACGCGCGTCGTTCCGTTCTATTGGGTTATGACCTTCCTTATGGTCGCCGCACTTTGGTTGTTTGCCGGTCGTGCAGTGTTTCTTGAGCAGATCACCAATAGCCTGCTTTTCATAGCCTATCTCGATACGGTCACAGGCTATGTCCAACCGGTGCTTGGCGTGGGTTGGACGCTCAATCTGGAAATCCTGTTTTACATTCTGTTCGCGGCGACTATGCGTTTCGGCACGCTGACGCAAATGGCCATGGTCGGCGTTGTCTTTGCAATCGCCGTAGCGGCGCGCATCGTCTTCAAACCCGCCGCCGACACTGTGCTGTTTTTCTATACCACGCCAATCCTGTTTGAGTTCCTTGCCGGCATGGCGCTCGGCCACCTGGTCGGCAGACTGGCGCGTTTGCCTACCGTCCTGGGTGTCTCGGCGCTCGTGTTCGCCATCGTGTCCATGCTGGTGATGGTACTTGGCTTCAACTTGCCGCGAACCCTTGCTCAGGGAATCCCGGCCTTGATCCTTGTCGCCGGTTGCATCAGCCTGGAAAGCTACTTCCGGCTTTTTGCTCCTCGCCTGCTGGCAAGGTTGGGCGATGCCTCCTACTCTCTCTATCTGACGCATCCTATCGTGCTGCTTGCGACCGCTCCTGTCGTTGCAAGCGTCAGCGTATCACCATGGCTTGCTGGCATGGTTATTGTCACCGCCTGCATTGCCATCTCCCTGGCCAGCTACAGTTTTGTTGAAAAGCCGATTTTGGCCATTTCGCGGATGAGCCTTTCCGCCCGTCACGTGAAGGCATGAGTTGCGGCTGCGCTCCGCGGAACCACGGTGTCCCGCCAATCTTAGACCGGCGGCGCTGAACCTTCAAAAGATCCGGAAACAAAAACCCGCCTCGGGAGGACGGGTCGTTGGAGCCAAATTGGCACCATACCCAAATTAGTAGCATAGCTGCCGGCAAAAAGCAAGAACAAAATGTGGCGACATCGACGAAAATTGCCGACAGGCACAGAGCCATGGCGGATGACATGGCTCTTGCCGTTGTTAAAAATCTCTCATAAGGTATTTTCATATCTGAAAGAAAATCCAATCGTTTCTTTCCTTTTATGAAAGCCTGAGCGTTTGCGGGAACATCTCGATCAGACCGACCGGCGACTGGTCAAGCTGCTGTCGCAAGATGCGCAGCTTGGCGTCAACCGCCTCGCTGAGAAGATGGCGATCTCGGTGCCGACGGTGCGCATGCGGCTGCGCAACCTGCTCGACCGCAACCTGCTCAAGATCGTCGGGCTGCTCAACCTGACCGAACGCCCTGAGCTGATCTCGGCCATCGTCGGCATCAATGCGCAGGGACGCGGCCGCGCCCGGGAACTGGCGCAGCGCATCTCCGAACTGCCTTTCGTGAACTCGGCCGCCGTCGTCACCGGGCGCTTCGACATCATCGTCGACGTGACCGTGGCCGGTGATGTCGCCGATCTCTACCGCGTCACCAGCGAGCTGATCCCCGGCGCCGGCGAGCCGGGCGAAGTCGTGCGCAGCGAGACCTTCGTCGTCATGGCGTCCTGCAACAAATGGGTCAGCCTGCCGGAAGGCTGCTGGTCGGACGAGACGCGGAAGGAAATGGCATGAAGATCGCGGTTCTCGGCGGCCTCGGCCTGCAAGGCCGGGCGGCGATCGCCGATCTCGTTGCCAGCGACGGCGTCGAGCAAGTGGTCTGTGTCGACACGGCAACCGACGGCGCTGCGCGGCTTGGCGGCCTGACAGACCTTGCCAGGGTGCGTTTTGTCGTGCCGGAGGGCGCGATCGGTCCGGTGCTGGCCGATGTGATGAAGGACGTCGATGCGGTCATCGACCTGTTGCCGCAGCCGCTGATGCGCGACGCGGTGCAGGCGGCGATCGCGACGCGCACGCCGCTGGTCACCACCAATTACGGCAAGGCCATCGCCGATCTCGCTCCCGAGGCCGAAAAGGCCGGCGTGTCGATCGTGACCGAATGCGGGCTCGACCCCGGCATCGACCTGGTGCTCTACGCGCGCGCCGCCAGCCAGTTCGACACCATCACCGCGATCGATTCCTACTGCGGCGGCATTCCCGAGCCGAAGGCGGTGGTCGAGCCGCTGCGCTACAAGGTGAGCTGGAATTTCGACATGGTTCTGGTCAGCCAGAACCGCGACAGCGTGCTGGTCGAGGACGGCAAACGGGTCGATGTGCCGGCCGCCCGCCAGCACGACAATCGTTTCATCCACGAGATCGAGGTGGCGGGACTGGGCAGGCTCGAAGCCTTCCCCAATGGCGACGCGCCGCATTATGCCGGCATGCTCGCCGCCGCCAAGGGGCTGCAGCGCTCCGGCCGCTATTCGCTTCGCTGGCCCGGCTGGTCAGCGTTCTGGGCGCCGCTGAAGCAGCTCGGCTTTCTCTCTGAGGACAAGGTGCCCGGCACCGGCGTCAGCCCACGCGAATTCCTCGGCCGGCTGCTTGCCCCGCAACTGCAATATGGCGCGGACGAAAAGGACCTTTGCGTCATGCGCAACGTCTTTGTCGGCAGCGAAGGCGGCCGCCGCAAGACGGTGACCTCGGAGCTGGTCATCGAACGCGACCTCGCCTCCGGCCTGTTCGGCATGAGCCTCGGCGTCGGCTATCCCGCCAGCATCGTGGCGCAGATGCTGGCACGGCGCGAGATCGCCACGCCCGGCCTGCTCAACCCGCTGCTGCATGTTCCCGATGGCCGTTTCCTCGATGAGCTCGCCAGGCGCGGCATCAAGGTTGCCGAAACGGTGAGCTGGGACTGAAGGATTTTCGAACGGTGGTCGCCGCCGGCAACGGCGCTGCCGCTCAAAAAGCACCTCGATAGGGTGAAACAACAAGTGGAACAACAAACGAAACAAGGAGGAATGCCCAAATGAAGATTGCCAAGCTTTTCATCGCCGGCCTTGCGCTCGCTGGCCTTACCGCTGCCGCCAGTGCGGGAACGCTCGACGAGATCACCAAGCGCGGAGAGTTGCGCGTCGCCGTGCAGACGCAAGGACCGCCCTTCTCGCTGGTGGGTGCTGCCGGCGAACGCACCGGCAGTTCGGTCGAACTCGCCGAACTGATGGCCAAGGAAATGGGCGTCAAGATCACCTTCCTCGACTTCGACTGGGACGGCCTGATCCCGGCGCTGCTGTCGGGCAAGGCCGATCTTCTGGTCGCCGACATGACCCCGACACTGGCGCGTGGCATGAAGGTCGCCTTCACCAAGCCTTACATGTACACGGGCAGCACAGTCTTCACCAAGGCTGGGACCGCCTTCAAATCCACCGAGGACTGCAAGGCCAAGGGCACCAAGATCGCCGTGCTGCTCGGCGCCACCGGCGAGAAGGAAGCCAAGGCCGCCTTCCCCGACGCCGATATCAAGAGCTACAAGGGCGGCGGCCCGCTGCTGCTCGACGCCGTCAACAACGGCCAGGCCGATTGCGGCGTCAACGACGTCTCGGCGGTCAAGGGCCAGTCGACCGCTTACCCCGCCGGCAGCTTCATCATCATGCCGGACATGCTGTCGAAGGAGCCGCTGGCCTTCGCCACGCGCTATGACGAGCAGGACCTGCTGGTCTGGATGAACCTGTTCCTCGACCAGGTCAGCCTCGACGGCCGCCTGCAGAAGAACCTCGATTACTGGGTCAATTCCGACGCCTGGAAGAAGGATCACTAAGTAGAGTGAATGGTGAATGGTGAGTAGGGAGTAGGGAGTAGGGAGTAGGGAGTAGGGGGTAGGGAGTAGAGAGTAGAGAAGAGCTACTCGCTACTCGCTACTCACTACTCCCTACTCGCTACTCGCTGCTCCTATTCCCAATTCCCTATTCACTATTCCCTATTCACTATTCACCATTCACCGTCCAAAATGCTCGAAAACTTCAGCTTCCGCACCATCGTCGAATATCTGCCCCTGTTCGGGCAGGGCCTCGTCACGACCGTGTGGCTGTCTGTCCTCTCCTTTGCCGGCGCGCTCGCCGTCGGCATCGTGCTCGCCGCCATGAACCTGCAGCGCGGCCGGCTGTTCCGCGTCCCGGCCAAGGCCTATATCGACGCGGTGCGCGCCACGCCGCTGCTGGCGCAGCTTTATTTCCTCTATTTCGGCCTGCCGCGGCTCGGCTTCGTCCTGCCCGAGTTCGTCGTCGGCATCTTGGCCCTGTCGCTGAACAGCGGCGCCTATGTCGCCGAGATCATCCGCGCCGGCATCCTGTCGATCCCGCGCGGCCAGGTGGAGGCCGGCGTCGCCTCGGGCATGACCTATGTCCAGCGCATGCGCCTCGTCATCCTGCCGCAGGCGTTCAAGGTGACGATCCCGCCGCTGCTCGGCCAGGCGATCGTGCTGGTCAAGGATTCCGCCCTGTTGTCGCTGATCTCGGTTGCCGAGCTGACGCGCGCCGGACAATTGCTCGCCTCCGACCGCTTCATGCCGGCGGAAGGTTTCATCACCATCGCCGCCTTCTACCTCCTGCTCTATTACGGGCTGAAGGGGCTGGCGGCGCTCTCCGGGCGCTGGCTCGGCCTGGCGGGGGCACGGACATGATCTGGCAGCAGCTGCAAAGCATCGCCGGCAGCTATCCCCTCGCCTTGCGCGGCCTCGGCATGACCGTGGTGCTGTCGCTGATCAGCCTGGTGCTGGGCACGCTGCTCGGCTTCGGCCTCGGCATCCTGCGCACCGGCGGCAACCGGCTGATCAGCGGCGCGATCGGCGCCTGGGTCGACCTGATCCGCGGCACGCCGTTCCTGGTGCAGATCTTCCTGATCTTCTTCATCCTGCCGGAACTCGGCATCGAGCTCGACGCCTTCACCGCCGGCATCATCGCGCTGACCAACCTGGCCGCCTGCTTCATCTGCGAGATCGTCGTCGCCGGCATCCGCTCGGTGCCGACCGGCCAGGTCGAGGCAGCACTGGCGTCCGGCCTGTCGCGCTGGCAGCGCATGCGCCAGGTGGTGCTGCCGCAGGCGATGCGCATCGTGCTGCCGCCGCTGGTCGGGCAATATGTGCTGCTGATCAAGGATTCCTCGGTCGTCTCGGCCATAGGCCTCACCGACCTCACCCGCGTCGGCTGGCTGGTGGTGCAGCGTGTACCCAATGGGCTGCTGGTCTTCTTCCTCGTCGGCCTCGGTTACTTCATCGTCTGCTACCCCCTGATCATGCTGGCCCGCCGGCTGGAGCAACGCATGGGCGCGGCGCATGGCGAGGTACAGTTGTGACATCGAACCTCAAGGGTCCGGCAATATGACCAAAACCGGCATGATCGACTTTCGCGGCGTCAACAAATGGTTCGGCCAGCTCAACGTGCTCAGGGATATCACGCTGAGCGTCGAGCCGCGCGAAGTGGTCGTCGTCTGCGGCCCGAGCGGCTCGGGCAAGAGCACCCTGATCCGCTGCATCAACGGGCTGGAGACGATCCGCGACGGCGACCTGACGGTCGACGGCCAGCGCCTCGGCGACCCCGCCACCAACATGACGCGGCTGCGCACCGAGGTCGGCTTCGTCTTCCAGTCGTTCAACCTCTACCCGCACAGGACGGCGCTCGAGAACGTCACCCTGGCGCCGATCCATGTCCGCAAGATCCCGCGCGCTGAAGCCGAGAAGGCCGGGCGCGAATTGCTCGCCAAGGTCGGCCTCGCCGACAAGGTGAACGCCTATCCGGCGCAGCTGTCTGGTGGCCAGCAGCAGCGCGTGGCGATCGCGCGCTGCCTCGGCATGCGCCCCAAGATCATGCTGTTCGACGAGCCGACCTCGGCGCTCGATCCCGAGATGATCTCGGAAGTGCTCGACGTCATGGTCGCGGTGGCGGAGGAAGGCATGACCATGATGGTGGTGACGCACGAGATGGGCTTTGCCCGCAAGGTCGCCCAGCGCGTCGTGTTCATGGACGCCGGCGCCATCGTCGAGAGCGGCACGCCGGATGAGTTCTTCTCCAACCCGAAGACCGACCGCAGCCGCGCTTTTCTGAGCAAGATCCTGCGGCATTGACAGCAGCGACAATACGCACCGAACCTGCCGTCGCCTTTGCGCCGAGGTTGCGCTCGAGCCTACAATGAATCATCCGCAGCGGCGCACTATGGCGACACACCGAGCGCGCGCAGTGCATTGCCTGCTGCGACATATTCGATGAAGTCGTGGGGGCAGTCGCGTTCCGCAAGCCGGTACCGCCGCAAGGCTTCATCGTCACGGCCGTCGAGCCGGTAAAAACTCCGCGACATAGAGATTGGCCTCGCATAGATTTTCGCGTTTCTTGGCCGGGACCGGGACGGGATCGTCGGCTGCGGCCAACGCTGCTTCGGGCGTCTGTTCGCCAAGAAACATGCGAAACCAGCGGCGCCGGCCAACTTCACGGCCGCGGCCAAGACACTTCGGGTCTCGCCGTCGGCGATCAGCAAGATGATCAGGCAACTGGAAGCGCGGCTTAGCGCGACCCTTCTGACGCGGACCACGAGGGCGACGAGCCTGACTGAAGCCGGCGAGAGGTTTTGAGCCAGGCAGGACCGGCGCTGGAGCTCATCCTTGCCGCAATGAGGGATGCGGGAAGCTTTGCCGAAAAGCCTGCCGGCCGGTTGCGGTTGAATGTCCCGCAGATGACCTATCCGAACTTCCTCAAAGTACCAGAAACTTAGGCAATGATACTTTCCAAATCCCTGCCCCGGAGCGCCGATCTGGTTCCTTTCGTGGCTCCTGCGGACGTGGCCGCGCTGTTCGCGACCAAATCTTGCGCCGGGTTAACGTCCGCTCTGGGCCTAAGATCTGCCGAAGCGTTCAGCCGACCAAGCGGCAGCAATGGGTGGCGAGCCGACGCTCCACGCGAACGCATGGAATGGCCGGCTTGCTGGGCTAGCCGGACGTTGAATGTGGATCAATTCGAGCTGAAAAGAAGCACAGTTCTGGCTCCATGACGCCGGCAGAGCCGATGGTGCCGCCAGCGCAATTCCTTTCTCTGCCCGTTTCGGACCGACGCTTCTCAGAACGCGAAATCCGCGGACTGAACGACATCGGCTGGGAGCCAGGTTTCATGAACTTGCAAGATCTCGGGCCCCCGGCTGTTGCCGCGATCGCGGACCACCATCGTCGTGACCCGGCCATTGTTCGGTTGATCGGAGTCCTTCGCGTCGCGTTGCCATTCGTGGTAGTTCACGACCGCCAGGTCGGCGCTTTGATGGCTGATCCGGATGTCGCGTATTTTGATACGGAAGGCCGGATTCGATCCGTAGATGCTCTTCATGTAACCTGCGAAATCATTTTTCCCGAACGCCCTGCCGCCCGGCATGATGGCGACCAGATCGTCGCTGATCCGGTCGAGCGCGTTCTTCTTGAACGTCGCGTCGTCGCCAGGGCATCGGCCCGCCACCCAGTCGGTGAAGAATTCGTGGATGTCGTGGATCGTCGCCTCGATTTCCTTCGTTTGAAGGGACATTTTTTCCTCCTGTCTCAAGATGATGCTGGATCAGGCGCTTTACGCCGTGGCTTGCCCCGACCGGACGCTGCTTGAGGACAGCCCGTACCACGCGAGCCACAGGCACATGAGAAGCGAGGAAATCAGCCAGATCGGACCCCCGATGCCGATCCCGAGCTGCTCACCGAGTGTCCACCCGGTTGCTGAAAGGATACCGAACGCCGAGCCGACGATCGCGGCCCATCGGGGCAGTATCCCAACGTTGTCGCGGGCATCGTGATACGCGACAAGCGCTGTCGCCAAGGCTAACGCCCAGAATCCGTTACCCATGCCGCCGGAAAACGCCCACCAGGTCATGAAGGCGTTGGTGTCACCCCGGTCGGCCGCGACCGCGACCACCGATGCCTCGGCGACTGCGGTGGAGAACGTAGTCAGGGCGCCGAGAGCCATCACCATCCAGGCAGAACTCAGCATCGGCGAACGCCGAACCCGGGGGTTGAGCGCCAGGTTCAGGAACGAAGCGCCGGCGATCAGGAACAGCGCCGCTGCCGCCGTCCAATGGACCGTAGCCCATCGCCCATGGCCCTCGGCGATATTCTGCATCTGAACAGACAAATCCGCGTCCGGTGGCCCGTGAAAGACGAGCGCAGCCGCCAGCAGCAGCGTTCCGGTGGCGAGCCAGACACCGCCCGGCCCGCTCATGCTGTTATTATTCGTTGGCATCGGGAAAACCTCCTGTGGCCTTTATCACGCCATGAGGTTTAGACCCGCGCCACGGTTGCCCGCTTCGGCGTAAGTACCCACGCAGCGAGAAATTTGGCTTGGGTAGGATTACCCAGATACGACCATGCCGATCAGGCCGTGCTCGACCGCATAGGCCGTGGCTGCCGCGCGCGTGCGCACGTTCAGCCGCGTCAGGATATCGCTAACGTGACGGTCTACCGTCCGCTGGCTCAGACCGAGCTCGCGGGCAATTTGAGGAGGTGGCGGCAGGTTACCGATGTGACAGAAGTTCGTTTCGGGCTCAATCGAGCCGTTCATCGCGTCCGCCGCCGAGGACCGGGGGAAGGGTGGATGCTGCCATTCGTCTCGTCGATGGGAACGAGTAGGTAGCGCCAATATCGCGGCATTCATGGCGCTTCTCAAAAGCGGCCCTTCGCGCAACGGCTCGAATCGACCCATTTCTGCCGTTCGGATATCGGCCTCATCATCTCCAAGGCGGACATTCACCCATTATTCGACTAAAAATCTCGTTCCGATCAAAGCCGCCCTACTTCGTTGCAGCGGCTGCGGCTTCCCCCGGCGGCATAATCCGCATCATGAACGTCGACACCGCTTCCCCGGGTTTGAACGGGCCGGGAACCTGGTGGCTGACCGGCTTCACACTTTGGAGGAATGCCGCGATCGCCATGGCGTCATCCGCGGTGAGATGCGCAAAATCGCGCCAAGGCATGATCGGCGCCAGGATGCGGCCGTCCGGCCGTTCGCCGGTCTGGATCGCGGTGACGATCTGCTCCGGGGTCCAGCTTCCGATACCGGTCTCCCTGTCAGGCGTGATATTACGGGCGACAAAGACACCAAGACCAGGAATCTCGAAGCCCACGTCCGAACCGCCGAGGAAGCGCGACATGTCGGGTTTCCCGAAGAAATAACCGGATGTGTGACAGTCGCTGCAGCCGGCAATCGTAACCAGATATTCGCCGCGCGCGATCTGTGTGTCATCGGCCATGGCCGCGTAAGATGGCAGGGCAACAATCGACGCTGTCAAGAATGCAAGATGAACTGGTGTCCGAAACATTGCTTCCTCCCTGTGATCTGTTCGTGTTTGTCCGTCGACCTCCCGCGCCGTCAACCGGTCGCAATTCCCCGATTTTAACCACGTCGAGGACGCTGAATTCTAGCATGGCCAGCACGTAGTAACCATCAGCGATCAATTGGATGGTCGGCACTTGTCGCGCCCCGTTGAGCGCAGCTGTGACGGAGCTTGCTCAGCCGACGCACACGCCTTCTTTTGGCGCGATCGAGCCACGCACGTTGATGGATCGACTTCGTCGCCTGAAATGCCTTGACGGTCGGACCGGGTCGAACTCGGCCGTTCAGAGTGATTGGGTTTGATCCTGAAACGTCAGCCGGAGGCGACCGGCGTCTTCAGCCGCCACACCGCATCATGCGCCACCTCGGCCGGCCGCGCGCGCCTGTCAACCTGAGCAGTCCCACCTGTCAGCCGCATCAGTGCACCCACCGCGAACCACGCGGAACCGTCAAATCCCCATAGCGCCGGAACCACGCCCTCCATCCCGCGGGTTCTTTCCCTGGAGGCTTTCGGACGCCGGCCCTCGCGCCAAGCCAACACCTGTTGGCCGGCATCGGTAACCCTAAACAATAGCCGACATTTGCCGCACGCCTTCAGCTTTGACATCGGCGCTATCTTCAATTGCTGCCGGGGTGGCGGTGTAACCTTCAACGTGAGTCATCATGGCCTCCCTGATGTTGATAGGACGCCGCTGGCCTCTTGGGGGTGCTCACGCGCTGAAGCTCGCGCTGCGAGCTTTCGACACGCTGTTCTCGGCTCGCGCGCGCCCCAACCCGAACCACAACGTCCACAGGGCCATTACAAAAGACGACGCAACCCAGACGAGGCTGCCCAGCCCGATGCCGAACCACATGCCCAGCGGCCATCCGACGAAGGCACCGAGCCCGGCCACGACTCCGACCAGTGACGCCCAGGTCGGCGTTACCTGTTGCCGGCTCAGCGTCTCATTGCCGGCGATCACGGCAACCGCCAGGCAGAGGAACATGAAGCCGTTGGCCTTGCCCTCGGCGAAGGCCCACCAGACCGCGAATCGCGCCATGTCGTTGGCGGCGACGGCATCGGCGACGGTGGTGGCCTCGGCCACGGCGGTTGTCATCGTCCAGAGCGCGCCGACGGCCACCACCGCCCAGGCGGATAGGGTCCACCAGCGTTCGGTCAGTCGAGAGCCGGCGGTCAGCACGATCAGGCTCGCGACGACGAACAGCGAAAGTGCTGCCGCGGCGGCCCAATGCACGACCACCCACAGGGTGACGCCACTGGCGATGGCCTGCATTTGCTGGGCGAGGTCGGGATTAATCGGCCCGTGACCGATCAGGACGAAACCCAAGAGTACAGAAGCGATCGCAAGCCAGGCGCCCGCGACCCGCATTCCGGTATCGGCATGCGACATCGCTACTTCCCTTCATTGTGGCCGGATGTTCGCAGCGCGATCACTGCGTCCGTCTCGCGATCTGTGGGCGAGCTGCGCCGTGGCGCCGCGCATCCTTGGCCGATCGATTTCGAGTGCAAGCTAGCGCGGAAGGGAGGGCGGGGCTTCGGGCGAACCACCCAATGGGCGCCGATGACGGCATGGGTGATTCGACCCATGCCAGACCTGCTCAAACCAGGCGGTGCTCGTAGGCCCAGGCGGTGGCGGCAGCGCGCGTGGGGACGTCAAGCTTGTTGAAAATATTGCTGATGTGCCTGTCCACTGTCTTCCCGCTCAAATCCAGTTCGTTGGCGATTTGCTTGTTGGTTTTGCCGGCAGCGACCAGGCGGAGAACTTGCAGTTCACGGGCAGAGAGGCCGCGGGCTCCGTCTGATCGCATGCCAAGCAGGATATCGACACGAGAAAGGTCCGGCATGGCACCGAGCTGCCGGAACACTGTCCGGGCTGCCTGCAACTCCAGTTCCGCACCATCGTTGTCACCGAGGGCGCGGCAAGCCTGGCCTATCATGACGCCTACGCGCGCTGCTTCGTATGGCGCTACGACTTGCTGCCACCCCTCGAGTGCCTGGCGCAGCCAAGTCAATGCAGCCTGCGCTTCGCCTTCTGCCAGTTCCACCGCTCCCCGCGCGTGAGCGGCAAGGGCGCGCAGCGGTTCGGTTCCGTAGCTTTCTCCAACGTACGCCAGTTCGTGGCAGGCACGCCGTGCTTCCTCGATGTCATCAGCCGCCAGCATGATCTCGACGTGAGCAGGCAGCAGCCGAATGCGCTTCAGTTGGTCGGTCGTCGCGCCCATGACGCGCCGGATTGCGGCGGCAGCCGCATCGATGTGCCTTTCGGCCAACCGCAACAGGGCAAGGCCCGGCTGCGGTTCGAAGCCATGTTGGCTTGCACTCCGATATGCCTGCTCGGCCACGTCAAAGTCTCCGCGAAGGCGGTATACTTCCGCCAGCTGGTACCATGCTCCAGCCGTATCTCTCCGATTGTTCGACTGCGTCAAACGCTCCACGGCCTGCTGCGCTTCGTCGATCGCGTCCTGCCATGCGCCGCTGAGCCGCTTGATCTCGGCGCGATGCATCAGGCAGGTGCCGCTGAAACTGATCAGCTGGGGCTGTTCGGCGCACCATCGCCCCAGGGCGGAGGTCCATTCGCGTGCGCGGCCCAGAGCATGGACTTGCTGACATGCTTCGATCACGCTGCAGTAGATCAAGCCGGTAAGCAGCGGCGACAATTCGCCGGCCGTGACCGAAACCATCGCCTCGTCGAGGAGCGCGAAACCTTCCGCGGTTCGCCGCTGGCGCAACAGAACACGGCCCTGCAAGTGCCGTGCACAGGCCACCAGATCCACGTCCGCAAAGCGCTCGCCAATCTCGACTGCGCCGCTCGCCGCAGCGTAGGCCGCTTCAAGGTTGCCCGAAGCAAGATGCTGTTCGACGTGGGGCAGCATCAGGTAACCCTGTTCGGCACAATCATGTGGCTCGCGTTCGAGCAGCCGATGCGCCCGTCCAAACCAGCCGGCCGCCGGAGCCATCTCCCCACGAAAGACAAGGCGCAGGCCAAGCCAGAAGGCGCAGCGGGCGGCCCGATGGCACTCGCCCGCGTCCAGATATGCATGATGGGTTCGCTCCAGGGCCCGCAGGTACTCCTCGTCGCGCCCGGTCAAATAGGCCGACATCGCCAGCCGTTCGAGATCGTCCACTGCGAGCGGAGCCGCTTCGCCGGCACGCCAGAAGAACCGATAGGCGTCGTCCCACGCCCTTTCCTCGTAAGCCTCACGACCGAGCACGAGCTGGTCCGCCTCCTGCAAGGAGCCGCTGTTGAATTGCTGTCGATCTGACCTGCCCATCCGCATTGGTTCCTAGCCATCAATGGCTGCTTTGGAGCCAAGGTGCAGTATAGCATGCTCGAACGCGAATGACCGGAATGCACTTAAAGCGCTCTGAACGGGGAACGTCCCGGACGACTGAAACGGGTCGAACTCGGTCGTTCAGAGTGATTGGGTTTGATCCTAAAACGTCAGCCGGAGGCGACCAGCGGCTTCAGCCGAACGTCGCCAAACGTTCGGTTCGGACCTCGACCCACTGGCAGCGCCGGCTCTCGTGGTAGAAGGACCGGAAGGGCGATGGGAACGCAGGGTCCGCGAAGGCACCCACCGGGATGGCGGTCAGACCGGGCTGGGGTGTCGATCCGGTAGTGGACGGTGGTGCCGCAATCCGGGCAGAAGCTGTAGATGACGCGGCCACCCTCCTCGCCGGTGCGCGAGAATTCCGCTGCCCGCCCCTCGATCGATACGTGATTCTCGGCAAACCGCGTATTGAAGCTGAAGGCACTGCCGGTGCGCCGCTTGCAGGCCAGGCAATGGCAGACGGAGACGCGCATCGGCTCGCCCGAACAAATGGCCGATAGCTGACCGCAGGAACATTCGGCGCGACGCGTGACCATGGCTGCTAGACTCCTGAAATGACCTCACTGCGCATCCGCGTGGGTGCTCAATTCGGCCCGCTTCTCATCCGAGACGACGGCGAGATCGAGGACCTTCTGCAATTCGGCAGCATGCCGGAACGACGGTTCGGCCTGGACGCCGCTGCGCACCGCATCGACGAAGCGCTGGTAGTTGGTCTGCACCGTTCCGGCGTCCAGAACTTGCCATTTGGCGTTCTCGACATCCTCGCCGATGCAGGCTTTCAGCTCCGAGCCGGTCAGATTGTGCACGACTTCGATGCCACCCTTGTCGCCGTAGATGCGCAGTCGGAGCTCGTTGAGATGGCCCGTCGCCCAGCGGCTGGCATGGACGACGCCGAAAGCGCCATTGCTGAAATCGAGCGCCATGGTGAAACTGTCATTGGCGTCGAGCTCGTACTCCCCGATCCGGTTGCCAGGCGCCTTGTCGAAGGACCGCAGGCGGCAGAACACATGGTCGATGTCGAGCGCCGCGCCATAGCTGGCGAAATCGAGGATGTGGATGCCGACGTCGCCCAGCACGCCATTGGAGCCGTGGCCGCGCGACAGCCGCCACAGCCATTTCGGATCGGTGCGCCAGTCGCCCCAGAACTTGGATATCAGCCAGCTCTGCAGATAGGACGCCTCGACATGCCTGACCGTGCCGATCTCGCCGGCCAGCACCATGGCGCGCGCTCTCTGCAGCGGCGCGACATTGCGATAGGTCAGGTTGACCATGTTGATGATGCCGGCGCGCTCGGCCGCATCGGCCATTTCACTGGCCCTCTGGTAATTTTCGGCGAGCGGCTTTTCGCACAGCACCGGCTTGCCCGCCGCGATCAGCGTCATGGTGGTCGGATGGTGGATGCGATCGGGCGTCACGTTCGCCACCGCGTCGAACTTGCCCCATGCCAGCGCCTCGTCCAGCGACGCGAAGCGGTTGGGGATACCGTAGATGTCCGAAAACTTGTCGACGCGCGTGCGGTCGAGATCGACGGCGCCGATCAGTTCGACGCCCGCGATCTTGCCGAACTGCCTGGCATGCTCCTCCGCCATCCAACCGGTGCCGAGTATCAAGAGGCGCATGATTCTTATCCTTAGGACAGGGCTTTATCTTCTTGTTCGATCATGGATTTGGTCTAGCGAAAGCCGGCTTCGCCCGCGGAATGAAGTTTTCCGCCGCGCTCGACGATCGGCTCGAGTGCCTTTTCCACCGGCACGTTCGGTGCATCGAGGATGGCCGGATTGGAGCCTTGGGGGTTGTGCGCCCATCTCACCGCATTGCGCAGCACCTTGTGGACGTTGGCGTCGTGATAGGTCGGATAGGTCTCGTGGCCGGGCCTGAAATAGAAGATGTTACCGGCGCCGCGGCGATAGGTCAGCCCCGACCGGAACACTTCGCCGCCCTGGAACCAGGAGATGAACACGGTCTCGAGCGGCTCCGGCACGGCGAACTGCTCGCCATACATCTCCTCGTTCTCGAGCTCGAAATACTCGCCGATCCCGGCAGCGATCGGGTGGTTGGGGCTGGTCACCCAGAGCCGTTCGCGCTCGCCCGCCTCGCGCCATTTCAGCGTGCAGGGAGTGCCCATCAGCTTCTTGAATACCTTCGAGAAATGGCCGGAATGGAGAACGATCAGCCCCATGCCTTCCCAGACGCGGCGCGCCACGCGCTCGACCACTTCGTCGGCGACGGCGCCATGGTCCTTGTGTCCCCACCACAGCAACACGTCGGTCTCGGCCAGACGGTCGGCCGGCAGCCCATGCTCCGGCTGCTCCAGCGTCGCCCACGACACTGATATTTCCGGGTCGAGCTTCAGTGCATTGGCGATCGTCGCATGCATGCCCTCGGGATAGATGCCCGCGACCACTTCGTTGGTCCGCTCATGAATATTCTCGCCCCAGGCGACAGCGCGTATTGTCATGATGTCCTCGTGATTGTTTGAAGCCGGAGCCGCCCACCGGCCACTCATACTGTCCCTGGACGGGATTGAAAACCTTCGAGATTGGCCAAACCTCCCCAGCTTCGTCATCCCAGGGCGGAGCAGGCGCGAAGCGACGTCGCGAAGACCCTGGGATCCATATGTGGACGGCGCCCTGCCTGCAACGGTTGTTTTGCGTCGTTTTCGATCGCTTGCGTCCATATGTCCGGCCTTTGAGCA
>NZ_JAMYRK010000063.1:0-33329 GCF_040321335.1 Mesorhizobium sp. M0437 | reverse complement strand
AAACCCCGCCCCCCGCGCGCCCCCCCTGCGGGCCCCCGCGCCGGCCCCGCCGCCTGACCCCCGCGGGGGTCTCCACCCGCCCCCGGTGGCCCTCGGCGCGCGCGCGGTGGTCTAACCGCGGCGGGCCGAACCGGCCAAGGCCATGCAGGAACGCCAGCGCCGCAGCGATCAGGATCGTCAGTGTCAGCGCCAGGAACGGCGGCTCGACCAGAAGCTTGGCGAGGTCATATTTCCGCGCCCCGCCGTGCAGTGTCAGATCGAACATGACCAGACCCTTGCCAGGCCGCAGCCATTGGATCAGGTCGCGCGCCGCGGCCGCCTTGTCGGCATCTCCAAGCGCGGAATTGTTGATTAGGTCGGGGTCGGTCAGGATAAAAAAGGGTTTGTCTTGGAATTCGACGAGGACGGCCTTGCCGCTGCCTGCCGCAATGATCGGGTGATCGTCGGCAACCCATTGCATGTCTTGCGGCGCGGCGACGAGATGGCCCCGGATCTCGAGTTGCTCGACGGTGCTCCTGCCGACACCGAGCTTGGCCTTGGCGATCCGGCCGAGCCAATTGTTGACTACGGTGTCGGGCAAACGCTCGATTTTCATCTTCCATCCCTCATGCTGCTGGAGGGGCAAGGTCTGCCATTTGGGCAGCACGAAGAGAGTCTCGCGGTCATCGCGAAGCTCAAGAATGCGGTCAAGCGCCTCCGGATCGCTGTCGGGCGAGATGGTGACGATCAGCAGTATATCTCTGGCAAGATCGTCTTCGGTCCGCGCCATCAAGGGCGCTTCGCCGGTGAGCCGCAGCCATTCCGCCAGGCCGGCGTAGCCGACGCCGCTTTTCGACAGCGGCGTGGCGCCGCCATTGCCGGGTTGCCGGAAATCGGGAGCATAGGTGGACAGCAGGAAGAAACCGGCTGCCGCAAGGAGGCTGGCGAAAATCCCCCAAAACAGTGTCTTTCGATTGAACGGCTCCTGTGCCTCGACCGCCGGTGCGCTCACGTCCAGGCATCCCGGAAGGCGAAACGTTCATAGGCGCCGCGCGCCTGCCGCCAGCCTTCCGCGCCGACCGGCCGGCGCGCGAACAGCGCCGCCTCGACAATGCGGGCGATCTCGGTAAACGCATGGCGCGCCCTTCCCGGCAGGGAAGGGGCATTGGCGATGTCGCGCGCGGTGAGCGACGGGCGCAGGAAGTCCGGCAGCCGGCCGGCAATATCGGCGACGCTGCGCCGAAGCAAAAGGTGAACCGCCTCGTCGTAGTCGCCGCGTGCGGCCAGCGCATCCGCTTGCGACAACAGGATCTGCGCGGCGCCGGCGTCTGGGCGCCAGGTTTCTTCGTCTTCGACTTCGGGCCGCGCGCGCTGCCATGGCAGCCGCCAGGCGATGCCTTTCACCTCGAGGAAGACCAAAAGCAGGATGATTGCGACGCCCGATATCACCGCCCCCCAGAACAGATAGATCATGTAGGGACTGAGCCACGACAAAAAATCCTGCAGCGGCTTCAGCCACTCGGGCGGCTTTGGCGGCACATAGGCCGGCAGGTCGAACTGGATCGACTCATCGGCGATCAGCTGCTTGTGCAGATTGGTCAGCCGTTCGGCTTCCGCTGTGCCTGGCTGTGCCAACGCCACCCTCTCCCCTGCAACCTGTGGTTCCCCAGCCGACACTGGCAATGCGGCAAGACAATTGCAAGTGGACTAGACGTCAACCTCCAATGTTGGCACATTTAATGCGGGGATCACCAGCCGATATGCGGTGATTAAGCGGGGGACGCATCATGGTTTCAACGACATTGGAACGGTCGGACAAGTTTCGCATCGGCAGGGTTTTCAGCAACAGTTTTGCGGTTATCGGCCGCAATCCGGGTCTGTTGGTCGGACTAGCGGCTCTTTTTTCCGCCCTTCCGGCACTGGTGCTTAACCTTTGGAATTACAGCAATTTTGCCAACATCAATATTGCTAGTCCCGAAACTCTGGCTGTTGCCGATCCCTCGGCGATTCTACGCAACTCGTTAATATCGGTGGCTTTTGGCTTGATATATCTTGTGCTGGCTTTGTTGTTTCAATCATCACTGGTGAGGGCGACGATAGAAGACTTGAACGGCAAGCGCCCGGCAATCGGTGACTGCATCCAAATAGCTTTACGCTGCATATTCCCGACGCTTGGGATCGGGCTGGTGGTCTTTTTCGTCATGGTCCTCGGGGTTGTTGCGATTGCCGTCGCAGGGCTGATTATCCCGATCTTCGGGACGATCATCGCGTTCGTGATGCTGCTTGTTCCCGGCATCATGTGGTTGCTTGGTATATCGGTTTCCGTACCCGTGCTGATCCAGGAGCGCCTTGGCGTGTTTGGCTCGATGTCGCGGAGCCGCGCCCTGACGAAGGGCAGCCGCTGGTCACTATTCGGCCTTTTGCTGATTCTGTTCTTGGTGGCGATTGCCTTCCAAATGGCATTCGCTTTGGTGTTTGGATTGGCTTTCGCCCTTACCGGCAGCCTCTCGACCGTTGGCCTGATTGTGGGCGCGATTGGAAGCGCCGTTGTGTCAACGGTCGTGTCGACGGTAATATCGGTTGCCATCGCCGTTAGCTATGTCGAGCTGAGACAAATCAAGGAAGGCACCAGCGTCGAAGACTTGGCGGAAATCTTCTCGTAGCGGCAAGGGATTTGCTGCCTTCATCGCGTCAGGATCGGTCTGGACTGGATAGGTAATATCGTGGCGTCAATAACGCTGGAACAGCCCGACAAATTTCGCATCGGCAGGGTTTTCAACGACAGCTTTGCCGTCATCGGACGCAATCCCGTTCTTTGCCTAGGGCTTGCCTTGATTTTCTCCGCCCTGCCGAGATTCGTATTTGCGCTCTGGTTCAGGAATACCGTTACGAATGTCGAGCATGGCGGCCCGGAATTCTCGGTTCAACGGGTCGCGCTCACGGTGGTTGGCGCGATCGGCTATATTGTCCTCATGTCCTTGCTGGAGGTGGCTTTGACGCGCGCTGCCATCGAGGATTTGAGCGGCAAGCGGCCGTCGATGCGTGATTGCATCGGGACGGCCGTGGCACTCCTGCTGCCGGCAATCGGCATTTCGCTGATTGTCAACATTGGCTTCACAGTCGGCCTCGTGCTGCTCGTCGTTCCGGGATTTTTGTTGTTGGTTCTCTGGGTTGTAGCGATACCGGTTCTGATTCAGGAAAAACTGGGGGTATTCGCGAGTTTGGGCCGCAGCCGCGACCTTTCCAAGGGGAGCCGCTGGCGTCTGCTCGGTCTCTGGTTTCCCCTATTCGTGGCTTCGGTCGCAATCAATTTTGCGTCGGACCGCGTCCTATCTTCCTTAGGCATTACGCTCGGGTTCTTCCTGGACGCCTTGCGGGGCGCAGCCGAGCAAGTCGTATTGTCGATCGCCGCAGCGGTCAGCTATGTCGAATTGCGGCAAGTCAAGGAAGGCACCAGCGTCGAAGACTTGACGGAAATCTTCTCCTGAGGACGGGTGGAGGCTTTTCACCGACGGCTCGGCTCTCGCGTTGCGCTACTGAGCCGAGCTTGTTCACAAAGCCTGTGTCTGCACCGGCAATGCCGCCGCCAGCCGCTTCGCCCATTCCTCGATGCCGGAGCGGCTCGCGAGCAGGTCCTGCCTGATCTCGATGAGGACGGCCTGAATGCCGCGATCGTCGCCGTGGACGGGTATGGCATAGTCGCCGTCGCGGCTGATCACGTAGGGCTCGTTTGCCGCGGCGTTGAGCCCGCTGTCGGCGCGCAGGCCGGCAAGCACTGCCTGGCCGAAATCGACTGCCCGATCGTAAAGCACGCCGGCGTGCCAGGGCCGCGCAATGCCGAGGAAGACCGGCGTGAAGGAGTGGATCGTCGCGATCCGCGTCGGTCTGCCCTGCTTCGCCCGGTCGTCGAGATGGGCGGCCACGCGGTCATGAAACGGCGCGAACATGATTTCGGCACGCCGGCTTCGCTCCTCCGGATCGAGGCCGACATTGCCGGGGATGCCGGTGTCCTCGGATTGCACCGGAATGCTGCCGCTGGAACCAAGCGGCCGGTTGAGATCGATCAAAAGCCGCGAATAGGAGCTGAGGAAAGCCGGAGCATCGAGCAGCTTCGACAGAGCGCGGGTCACTGCGGCGGCGCCGATATCCCAGGCGATATGGCGCTGCAAATGGCGGCTGTCGAGACCGAGCCGCGCATACTCGGCCGGGATATGATTGGACGCATGCTCGCATATCAGAACGATATCGGAACGCCCCGTTTCGTTGATTGCGTCGACCGCGGGTGGCCAACCTTCCGGTAGGATGGCGTTGGCAAGCGGCTCGGCCATCAATACAGCGTCCGGTAGAGATCGCAGACCGCCACTGGGTCGAGACCGGCGAGGCGCTCGGTCTCATGCCGCTTGAGGCCGACAAAGGTCTCGACGAACACCGGCGCGAACCATCCGGTGACGGTCTTGTCGGCGACGAGCGCGTCGAGTGCCATCGGCAGCGTTTCCGGCAGCCGCACGAGGCCAAGCTTCTTGCGCTCGGCAACGCTCATCTGTATCGGGTCGCCCGAGACCAGCGGCGGCGCCGGCAGCTTGGCTTTCAGCCCCTCCAGCCCGGCGCGCACGATCGCCGCCAGCGACAAATAGGGATTGCCGGTGGCGTCGGCCGCCCGGTATTCGATGTTGTACTGCCGCGCCGGATCGCGCCCGCCGATCGTCACCGTCGGGCAGATGCGCAGGCTCGCCTCGCGGTCGCGATCGGCAAGCCAGGTGTAGGACGAGCTCCAGCTATGCGGCTTCAGCCGGTAGTAGGACGACACACTCGCCGCCGTCATGGCGGTGATCGCGGGCAGGTGGCGCAGCACACCGGCACAGAACGAAGCGGCACGGCTGGAAAGGCCGCCAGGCTGGGCCGGGTCGTAGGTCGCCGGCTTGCCGGCCTCGTCGACGAAACTGAAATGGATGTGGACGCCGTTGCCGACGGCATCCGGAGCGATCTTGGGCGCGAAGCTCGCCCGCCAGCCGGCGCATCGCGCGACTTCGCGCGTGATCTCGCGGATGGCGACGGCGCGATCGGCCGCGGCAAGCGCATCGGCCGGCTCGCACGTCACCTCGAACTGGTCGGTGCCGAATTCGGCGATCACCACTTCGGGCGCGACGCCGGCTTCCGCTAGCGCCGCCATCAGATTGGCGGCAAACGGGTCGGCGCGGCGCAGTGCGGCCAACGACATCGAATGAGCCGGTGTGAACTCGCCCTCGATATGGAATTCATGCTCGAAGGCGGCGATGACGGAAAGCCCGGCCGCTGTCTTCAACTCCGCCAGCGCATCCTTGAGCATGGTCCGCGTACAGCCGACCCACGGGCTGCCGTCGAGTTCGACGATGTTGCCGGCGACCATGTCGAAAGGCGTCGCCGATCCGGTCAGCGCCGTGCGGAACCGCGCGTTGAGATCGGGAACGAGCCGCACATCGCCTGACGAGCCCCACGGATTGGGATCGACGATCGAGTTGAACGGCGTCAGCGACAGATTGGCCTGCAGCCAGCCGACGCCGGTCGCGGCGATCTTCTGCAGCTTGCTTTCGACGACCGAGCGGCCGCGCGTGATCGCCGACAGATCGGTGGTGACGACGGCAACCAGCGGTTCGACGGTCGATGTCATGCAGCTTGTCCCAAGGCTTCGAAACGGCCTGTAACGGTGGCGGTATCAGTGACCCAGCAATAGCCACCGAAGGCTTTTAGCGCGCCGTCATGACGCTCCTGCGAGGCGGCGGCGCAGGCATCGGATAGGCAGGTGACGAGATAGCCGCGATCGGCGGCATCGCGCACCGCCATGTCGACGCACTGGTCGGTCATGATGCCGGCGACGATCAGATAACGCACGCCGAGGTTTTTCAAGACATAGTCGATGTTGGTCGAGTTGAAGACGCCCGACGATGTCTTCGGCAGCATGATCTCGTCGCCGACCGGCGCCAGCGACGGCACCGGCAGCCCCTCCGGCCGGCTCGGCGCGATGTGGATCGGCGTCAGCTTGTGGTCGAGCGAGCGGTCGCGGCCGTCTTCGGTCAGGCTTTGGATGATTGTATGGATCACCTCGACGCCGTTGGCCCGCGCCGCCGCCAGCAGGCGCTCCTGGTTGGGGATCGTCTGCGACGCCGTCTGCCGGTAGAAATAGTGATCGGGACCGCGCTCCGGATGCGCTGGATCAGCACCCGGCTCCAGCCAGACGCGCTGCATGTCGACCAGCAGCAGCGCGGTTTCGCCAGCCCGGAACGGCTCGTTTCGTTTCGGCAGTGATGGCGTCATGCTTGGGGGTCCTGTGTTGCTGACTACAATCCGGCTGATTTAGCTGATTTTGGTCCACGCGTCCTGCGTCGCGGACACACTTATTGGGAGTATTCGAAGTCTCTAATTTAAGATAAGCTTTGTTTTCGGGCGTGGAGACGGGGGGTCTGTGTCATGATCGATTCAGATGTGTTCGACTTTGTCGAACGCTGCAGGAAACATACAGCTACCGGGCCGCTGCTGGGCGACCTTCTCGAGACCGTGAGGAATCTCGGCTTCGAGCACCTTATCCTGAGCGGGGTGCCGCTCGGTGGGCAGAAGCTTGCACCGATGGTCGAACTGAATGGCTGGCCGGCCGGCTGGTTCGAACGCTATGTCGAGGCCGAGCATGCCGCGGCTGATGGTGTTTGCATTTACTCGGCAAAGACCCTGAAGCCGTTCCTGTGGTCCGAAGTCCCGGCAAAGTGGTCGGATACGGAAGGCTCACGACGCGTTGCCGGTGAGGCGACGGAGTTCGGCATCTGTAGCGGCTTCGCCGTACCGATGCTCAGCGTTCACCATTGGCAATCCGTGCTGTCGTTTGCCTCTTCCGCGAAGGCCTGCACCCTGTCGCCGCGCCATCAGGTGCAACTGGTGACCATGGCGGTATACGCGGGCATGTCGATCCAGGCCTTGGCGAATGACGATGACGACCACGAGGGCGTGCTGACCGACCGCGAAAAAGAAGTGCTCTTGTGGGCCGCGGCCGGCAAGACCTCATCGGAAACCTCGCAGATCCTTGGCCTGACCGAGCGCACGGTCAAATGGCACTCGACGCGGGCCCGCGAGGCTTTTGGCGTCGGCACGACCACGCAGGCGGTCGTCGAGGCGGTGCGCCGGCGTCTGATCCATCCCTAATCGCGTCAACTGTCCCATCGGACAGGTGACGTATATTAGCGCGACTGCGAGTATCCCTGCGAGAACGATCGGGGGATCGCGCCATGATAACGGCCCACGTAGTCAATGCGCATAACAAGCATCTCTACGAAAACGAATTCGACGAGTTTCTGCGCCGCCGGCACGACTTCTTCGTGCACCAGAAACATTGGCGCCCTCCGAGCCCGGACGGTCGCGAGCTAGACCAATTCGATACCGACGCGGCGACTTACCTGCTTGGTATTGAAGATGGTCGCGTAGTGACTTCGGCTCGATTGATCCCAACGAGCGAGCCGCACATGGTCTCGGAGGTTTTTTCTCACATGTGTGAAAAATCGGGCGTCCCGAGGCGTCCCGACTGGGCCGAATGGACCCGCACATTCGTCGTTCCCGACAAACGAACTGCCGGACTGAGGGGCACGCTGACGCAGCTGTGCTGCGCGGTGATGGAGTACGCTCTCGACGAGGGCCTCAGCGCCGTCGGCGGCATCCAGGAAACCTACTTCATGCCCCACCATGGCGCGCTGAAGTGGCGCGCCGAGCCGATGGGCATGGCCAGGGAAGAAAACGGCGAATGGTATATCGTCGCGTATATCGAGGTGAATGAGGCGGCGCTCGCGAGCGTTCGGAAGATCTTGGGGTTCGAGCAGAGTCTGCTGGTTCGGCGGGGGACGCAATTGCCGTTCCTCCCAAAAACCAGCGATATCATAGAGTTTGCTTCGTGACCGGGTTGAAGCCATGGGACGTGTGGTTCGGCTATCTGCCGCCGCTGGCGGTTGATGCCACGACCCTGTCGGCACACACGATCGGCGGCAGCAGGCATCTAACATCGCCGAAGATAACGCTTGGCCCAGAGGGATGTAATATCGCGCTTATTTTTTAAAGGAGATGGCAATGAGCGGTCGTTTTGTAGCGTTTATCTTAACTATGGGGCTAATGATCGGTTCTGCGGCCGGCCAAACGGATGCGCCTCCTCTTACATCGAGCGAAGCCAGCGCATCTATTGCACTTCCATTGAAAGAGAAAACTGACGGTTCGCTTGACGTATTGTCGCCAGAAGCGGTACTTACCTCGGGTGCAATTTGGCTGCATTCCAAGGGAAAAACAGATTGTTATTATCTATATGACGAGCATTACTACGAAACTAAAACAACCACGGGTAAAGATATTAACAGCCAACCGGTGAATGTTGACTCGCTAACCCTGCACTTTCAGGTCGGGGGCGACTCGGGAGACCAAACGTGCAACTCTACATCAATCTGTGCCAAAACGATTAAGGAATATAATATGTACTGTCGTACGCCTCGGTGTGTTTACGCGACAGCCACGGTGAACGGATCGACCTGGAGCACGACGAAGGCCTGCTGGTAGGGGTTACTACCCGTACTTCTCTCCACGTGCCCATCCAGGGTAACGTCCCAAGCTTATCGATATGGTCGAACAGTGAAAGGGTGCTTTATTGGTCACTTATCTTGGGGGTCATCGTCGCTCTTCAGCCAGCGTGATCGGGTGCTTGCTCTTTTTTTTGATGACACTAATTCTTACATTGGGCGCTGGTTTGCTTTGTCCGCCGACGGCTGCGGCCCAGTCCCCTCGCTTTTCACAAACCTGCCCTGCACTCTCATTCGGCGATTGCGCGCAGTTCCAAGACTACTGGGACCACGCAACGATGTCACAACATTACGACTGCCCCTTTCCTAGTGCCGCTAAGCAGTGTTGGGATAGCAGCGGCTATATAATTAAAGGTTGCCACGCGAGCCCGCTAGGGCTGGACTTCATAGCAGCGCATGACATTTTCTCGGATCTGTTTAGAAAGGCGTATGCCGCCGGAGAGTTCAGCAGGGCGCCTGCCCTAATGTATATCTGGGAGGACGTAGATGCAACCTTGATGGATATTTTATATCCCATATCAAATCGGCAGCAGATAGAGGCAGACGTGTCGGCATTAACTCTTAAAGACGCAATCGCGATAGCTACAATCGCAGTGAAATACTCTTCTGATTTTCCACCTGTCTTGAGGATTTTGTCGACAATAGCTATCAATGTTTCCGCATGCACAGATCTAGAGAGACGAATTCCCGGTTTTGTGCGGACAGTCCTGTCACAGGCGATGACGTTGGCCGGAGTCTGGTTGGTGGAAGGCCCCGTAGGCGATCCTGTGGATACCAATCTTGTTTACGATGGCCCTGTCGACATGCATTTCAATGCAGCGCGAGCCGACTGCGGCGGGAGCGCGGCGCGCCCGACAATTCTCTTTCAGGGCGATCGTAAGGACGGGACTAGTTTCAGTTATCAGCTTGACGTTGGGGGCAACCCGATAGCGTTCACGGGCAATCGCGTCAAGGTAACATTGATAAAGAAAACCGCGGATTGGACCCGGTATCTTTGTGCTGCCGGGACGATTTCTATTAATAACTGATTTAGCGATAGACATGCGAAAAGGTCTGCTGATGAATTGGTACAAACTGGCCAAGGTGGGGTGGTTCATTGGCTGCACCGTTGCCTGCTTATTGTCATCCGCCCGCGCAGACGATCTGACCGACCGCGATGTACTTTGGCGACAAAATGCCTTCCTCTGCGCTATAGCCTCTCCGACGTTCCCGTCCAAGGAAATCGTGGGTCAGCCCCTGGACTGCGACGATGGTGACATGACTCTTTTCAATGGCCTGCTTTGCGCCGCTGGAGAATCAGAGGGATGTGATGCAGTCGCGCGTTCCCAGGGGACCAATGGTCGATGGTGGCGGTCTCCGCGGCGGATTGGTTGGGAGGCGCCTGCTTATGACGTATCGTTCTCTCCTGACCAGTCGTTGGGGGTATTGCTATATTCTGTTCAAACCGGTGATGCTGTAAGATTCTCACGTTGGTTATCCTGGTTAGAGGCGAATCGTCCATGTCTCGCTAAGGTCGGCGGCACGTGTGTCCAATTAGGTTGGCTGCGCTTCTGTACAGACGATCCAGATAAGCGCTGCACACTTCGCCCAGCCGATTGTGTTCGCATCGAGGAAGTAGCGCGGAAACTCAGCGTCGATGGCACGCTGTGCAGGCGCATCATGCGCGAACTTCATATGCCAGAAGATGTACTCCTGCCCCTTGGCGAATTTCTAATTGGCGCCGCAACTGTCGATGATCCAGGCTATCCTCAACATCTGGTGGGTGTCGACATAATGCTCGCCAGACGACTCGACGTGGATCTTAGCAAAGTCGATCAAGCCGCAGCTATTCTTTTTGGGCGCACGTCCGACAACGCGTTCTTTCGCTATCTTTATGAAGGCGCGACCCAAGAAGTCAAAGCAGACGCTCTCACGACATGTCCAGCTCCCGACCGCCTGTCCATCAATCGATTTCAATGGACTTGGGAGCGTGAGACAAAGGCTAACTCGTGGGCAGAAAGCATGTATTGGGAGTGCATTTTTCTTGGCGATTTACTCCGTCAATGAAAGCGGGCGGTGCGGTCGGTCCGCCGAACCATTCAGGGGGATACAAAATGCAGCGGCTATTATTAATGACACTCGTCTAGCGGCGGCGAACGGCTTCGCGGTGGCCGAGGAATACATCGACGTTGAAACTGCCAAGCAGACAGGCCGCACCGCCTTCGGCGAGATGGTAGCGTATCTCAAGGCGCATCCATCCGTTCGCGTGGTGCTGGTCGAGAAGACCGACCGGCCTTATCGCAACCTCAAGGATCGGGTGACGGTCGACGAACTGGACGTGGCATCTGGCCGACCGAAACGCCGCTGGGCTATCGCAACATCACCGGCCCGGACGGCAAGAAGAATCATCGCCGTCGATCCAGCGCTCTCGCCGGTCGTGGCGCGGCTGTTTGACTAGTATGCGCGCGGCGACGTTTCGTTGAAGGAAGCGGCGCGCAAGGCGCACGCGGCGGGTCTGGTCTATCCCAAGAGCGGCGCAAAGGTGGCGCGAGGAGCAGAGCCGCTGCCACCGCGAGATCGAACGGCTTCTTGACCTCGCCCGGAACGCGCAAAGCCTGTTCTCGGCGCAGGAACCGCGCGAAAAACGCCGGTTGCTCAACTTCGTGCTATCGAACTGCACCTGGGAGGATGGCGAAGTGGTCGCTACGTTCCGCCAACCCTTTGACATGCTTGCGAAAACCTTAACTGCCGCTGCAAACTTTGGGCCGGACGAGAGAGCCAAATTGGCGAAAAATGAGGTTTGGCTGGGGAACTTGGATTCGAACCAGGACTAACGGGGTCAGAGTCCGTGGGTCTACCGTTGACCTATTCCCCAGCAGGCGCGGTTGTTGAAAACCGCGCGGGCAGGGCGACGATGTCGCCGCGCGTGCCTTGTAGCCGCCGCCGGGATTACGGTGACGGTGCATCATTTTCCTTTCGCCGCGTGCCTCGTTTTCCGGGTTTTCACGGCTTTGCCGATTTGCCTGGCGATGCTCTCGGCCCCAGGGGCGCATTGAAAACCGCGCCATCGGCGACGCGGCAATACTCGATGAGCAGTTCTTGTGAAACCATAGTCTTTCGGACGTGAAAACGCTTTGGCTCACCCGTACGGTGCCGGCGATGCGGCAGACCGGGAACGCGGGCAAGGTGCACCATGCGGCGGGAGCCACATGGTAAACAGTGCACTCACCGTAATTCTGATCTATACTCCGGACATCGGCCCGAACGCCTACGGCAAGCCGAAGGGCGGATGAAGCGCTTGATAGAGTTCTCTTTGTAGTCATGGGGCGATGTTAAGATGTTAGCCTCCGACCTGACGAAATTTATCGAGCAGGATCATCTGGCTCTGGATGCCTTCGTAAAGGGCGATCCTGAGCCCTTGAAAAACCTCTACTCGCGACAGGACGACGTCATTATTGCCAATCCCTTTGGCCCGCCGGCGAAGGGATGGAGAAAGGCCGCTGAGACCATGGAACGGGCCGCCACCAATTACCGGCACGGCAAGGCCATCGGCTTTGAGCGCATCTCGGAGTATGCGACAGCCGACTTGGGATACATCATCGAGGTCGAGCGGCTCCAATCCAAGGTCGGCGGTGGCAACAAACTGGTGCCGATTGCGCTTCGAGTCACCACCATATTCCGGCGCGAGGAAGGCACGTGGAGGATCGTCCTTCGTCATGCCGATCCGATAACCTCGGCACGCCCGCCGACGTCCATTGTCGGGGAGTAGAAGGGTTGCCGGAGAGGTTTTAGGAACTACGGTGACAGTGCACCATTTTTCTTTTCGCCGCCTGCCTCGTTTTCCGGGTTCTCACGGCTTTGCCGATTTGCTCGCCGATACTCTCGGCCCACGGGCGCATTGAAAAACCGCGACATCGGCGACGCGGTAATGCTCGATCAGCAGTTCTTATGGAACACATAGTCTTCGGAGTCTTCGGACGTGAAAACACTTTGGCTCGCCGGTACGGTGCCGGGGAGACGCGGCAGACCGGGAACGCGGGCAAGGCTTCGTTGATCAGCGGTATTCCGGGGAACAGATGCAAGCGAGCGCATCTATTTTCCTTCAAACGCCGTTACGAACCCGTTCCGAATTGGTCAGGGCTTCGCCGAGGCGGCCCACCGCTTGTTTCAGTGCCTTTTCCGCGGAATCGGTTAGCGATTTAGCGCCGCCCTCGCAGAGGACACCTGCATCGCCTTGTGCATTTCCCTGACCTTCCACAGTTGAACCGAGCAATCGACCTTTTCGACCGTCAACAGTTATCGAAGCAACCAAGTCAACATCGGTTTCTATGCCGGCAGACCAAAAACCTGGTACAACCCGCAGTCGGGCATTCATCTCTTCGCCTTTGACCATAATCATCCCACGGCTCTTACGCTCCGCGAGGCCAGCGGCATCGACTGGCTGATCCACGATCTCGAGTTCTGTGACGAGGGATTCCAGCGTCTTGCGGACAGATCCGGAGAAACCGCTTCGCATATCGATCGGGTAACTGTGAGCGGCGCAATTTAGATCCGAAGGCTTGATCGATCTATTTAGCGCGGCGGAGTCTATAAACAGCAGATATTTTCCAGGGAGCTTTTCGCCGTAGCTCGAATAAACGTTATAAGCGGCGATTGGCATTGGCTCGGCTTTATATTGACAGCCGGCAAGCGCAAATGCGGCCGCAAAAACGGCCAACTTTCTATATTTCATCCCCAGCCCTCCCCAGGCAAAGGGAAGCATCGCGCAAGATCACCGCAGACGCAAGCATCGCCCTACACAAGTGTCGGGCAAAATCGTGTCTATGTTATTGAAAGAGAATCAACTGGCTGGGGAACCTGGATTCGAACCAGGACTAACGGAGTCAGAGTCCGTGGGTCTACCGTTAACCTATTCCCCAGCAGGCGCTTGTCGCGCAGGGTGGGCCGCCAGGCAGCCGCGCGGCCCTTGTAGCCGCCGCCGGAAAATAGTCAACCCTGTGTTGGGGTTCAATCGTCGGCTTCCGGTGCTTCAACTCTCGCTGCGGCTGTATTGCGAGTGCTCGAAGAATAGCACCACGCCGAGCGCGATCAGCAGCGGGATGATCAGGTAGAACAGCCGGAACACCAGCAGCGCCGCCAGCACGCCGACCTGGTCCATATGTGACAAGCCCGCGAGAAACACCACCTCGAACACGCCCAGCCCGCCCGGCGCATGCGAGATCTGCGCGATCGAGAACGACACCAGGAAAACGCCGAGCACGATGAAATAGCCGGGATTGCCGGTGGCGGGCAGGGCGAAGAAGATGATCGCCGCCGCCGCCAGCAGTTCGATCGGGCCGACCAGCAATTGCCGCGCCACGATCGGCAGCGCCGGATAATGCAGCTGAAAGCTGCCGATCCTGAGTGGTCTCAGATGCAGCCAACTGCCGAATATGTAGGCCGCCACCACGAGCAGCATGGCGAGCCCTGCTGCTTGCGACAGCCGGTGATGCGGCGTGCCGGAAAACCGGTCGATCACGTCGGGCTCGAGCAGCAGGACGATGCTTGAGACGAACAGCGTCGACAGCACGAAGGTGATCCAGCAGATCGCCACCAGAATGCCGACGTCCTGCCCGGTCAGGCCCCTGGTGCCGTAGGCGCGGTAGCGGATCACCGCACCGGAAAACACCGAGCCGCCGATATTGTGCGACAGCGCGTAGGTGGTGAACGAGCAGAAGGTGACGAACAGCCACGATACTTTCTTGCCGATGTGCAGCAACGCGATGTGGTCGTAGCCGGCGAGCGAGGCATAGGCGATGACCGAGCTCAGCGCCGCCAGTACCCAGCCGCGCGCCGGGATGGCGATTATGCCGGCCCAGACATCGTCAAGCGAGATGCCGCGCAATTCGTGCAGCAGCAGCCACAGCGAGAACACCACCGCGGCGATGCCGATGACGGGCCAGAAATAGCGCCTCCAGTTCATGGCATGACGATCATGCGTTGCAGCCCGTACCGTTTTCCGGTTCGCAGCAGGCAAACCGCCCGCGTTGCCGAATGATTTACCCTCCATTTCAGAAATGCCTCATTGAAGCCGGCTATTCAACCGGGAAGGCGCGTTGTGGCGCTCGCGCCTTCCCTTCTCCCAAGGGGACAAGGGCTCACCGACGTCGCCGCCTTCACGCCGCCGGCAAAATTCGCCGCGAGCGCTCTTGGTGATCCGGCCGTGCGCTGATAGTCTGGCGGCAACTTGAACATGTAAAAGCGCCTGCTGCGTCCGGTCTCCGGTTCGCGCGGTGCCGGAAGGAACGACAGTGGAAGACCACGACGCCGGCGCTGGCGCGCCGGAAGTGGGCGTGTCCAGGGGTTCGCCGACGCCGTCCGGCCAGGCAAGCCCATCCACCGGACGCTACGGCCGTCAGGTGCAACCCTGGTCCGGCAATGGACAGGCTGGCGACACGTCCCACGATCACAAGGGTCAGAACGGCCCGCATCAGAACGGCAAACCCAAGAAACGGCGCAAGCGCCGGCGCGGGCGCAAGGTTTTCGCACGCGACGAGACTCGTCCGCTGGCGGCCGGCGCTTCGGTGCCCGCCGCCAACGAGGCCCCGGCCGCGCGCCCGCCCCAGCCAGCGGCTTACGCGCCTCCGCCCTCAGCTCCGCCAAGGCCGGGGCAAGGTGCCCGCACACCGCCGCCGCTGCAGGAATTGCCGGTGTTTGCCGCGCTCGATCTCGGCACCAACAATTGCCGGCTGCTGGTCGCGGTGCCGACGCGCCATGGCCAGTTCCGCGTCATCGATGCCTTCTCGCGCATCGTCAGGCTGGGCGAGGGCCTTACCGCCAATGGCCGGCTCGGCGACGCCGCAATGGACCGCGCGGTCGAGGCGCTGAAGATCTGCGGTGACAAATTGCGCAACCGCAAGGTCAGGAAAGCCAGGCTGATCGCCACCGAGGCCTGCCGAACCGCCGCCAATGGCGTCGAGTTCCTCGAGCGCGTCGAGCGCGAGGCCGGCCTGAAGCTCGAGATCATCGACCGCCAGACCGAGGCGCGGCTGGCGGTGTCGGGCTGCGGTTCGCTGGTCGAGCGCGACACGCAAGGCGTCGTGCTGTTCGACATCGGCGGCGGCTCGTCCGAAATCGCGCTGATCGACCTCACCGGTCAGCGCTCGCCAAGGCTTGCCAACCATATCGTCTCGTGGACGTCGCTGCCGGTCGGCGTCGTCTCGCTGGCCGAGCGTTTTGGCGGCCGCACGGTGACACGCGAGATCTTTGGCGCCATGGTCGAGGATGTCGCAATGCGGCTGCGCGCCTTCGACGGGCGTGATCGGCTGAGCCACCTCCTGGCCAGCCCGAAATTCCATTTGCTCGGCACATCGGGCACTGTGACGACGCTGGCCGGCGTCCATCTCGATCTCGAACGCTATGACCGCCGCCGCGTCGACGGGCTGTGGATGGATCGCGACAGCGTCGACCGCATGGTCGAAAAACTGGTCGGCTGGGATTTCCAGCAACGCGTCGCCAACCCTTGCATCGGCGCCGACCGCGCCGACCTGGTTCTGGCCGGCTGCGCCATATTGGAGGCGATCCGCGCCGTCTGGCCGTCGGAGCGGCTGCGTGTCGCCGACCGCGGCCTGCGCGAGGGCATATTGAGCGAATTGATGGCCGATGACGGCGTCTGGCGGCGAGGCAGAGCATGATCCCGAAAAGTGGCTGCCGGTTTTCGGACAAGATCATGCTCAAACAAGCAATCAAGCAATGACCAAGAAACCGGAAAGACCGAGCTCCGCCGGCATTCGCGTGCTGAAGACGAAGATCAAGAAGAAAAGCGGCCTGAAGGAATCGTCGCGCCGCTGGCTGCAGCGCCACATCAACGATCCCTATGTCCAGCGCTCGAAGGCCGACGGCTATCGCTCGCGCGCCGCCTACAAGCTGATCGAGATCGACGACAAGCACCATCTGCTCAAGCCAGGCATGAAGGTGATAGACCTTGGCGCGGCACCCGGCGGCTGGTGCCAGGTCGCCGCCGCGCGTACCAAGTCGACCGCGGAACACCCGAACGTCGTCGGCATCGATTACCTCGAGATGGACGCCGTGCCGGGCGCGCCGGTGCTGCTGATGGATTTCCTCGATCCGCAGGCACCCGAAAAGCTGGCCGAGACGCTGGGCGGCCAGCCCGACATCGTGCTCTCCGACATGGCCGCACCGACCACCGGCCACAAACGGACCGACCACATCCGCACCATGCATCTGTGCGAGGTGGCGGCCGATTTCGCGCTGTCGGTATTGAAGCCAGGCGGACATTTCCTCGCCAAGACGTTTCAGGGCGGCGCCGAGAACGAATTGCTGGCGAAACTCAAGCGGAATTTCCGCTCGGTCCATCACGTCAAGCCGCCGGCCTCACGCGATGAGTCGGTGGAGCTTTATTTGCTGGCGAAGGATTTTAAGGGGTAGCGCCCTTTCCTTCTCCCCTTGTGGGAGAAGGTGGCCTCGCGAAGCGAGGTCGGATGAGGGGTGTTCCAGCTTGGCAACACGCTTGCAGTTATCATCGCCTCATTTCTTCCAACACCCCTCAACCGTCTCGGCGCGGCGCGCCGATCCACCTTCTCCCACAAGGGGAGAAGGGAAGGGGTCCTCAACTCCCCGGCGGGCTCACCGGCTCCAGTGTCTTCGGCGGCGTCAACCGGCCATGTCCAGACACGGCATTGCCGGCGTCCGGGGCCAGCCGCATGAACGACAGCGAGGCTGCCGCCGACACCGCCGCTACGATGAAGAAGGCGGTGTGGAAGTCGCTCAGCGTCAGCGGGCCACCATGGATCTTGGTTGACACTTCCAGGATGCCGCCGGCCAGCGCCACACCGAGCGCGATCGCCAACTGCTGGAACACCGCGGTGATCGGCGTCGCCTTGCTGGTGTCGGCGGCCGAAATCTCGGCGTAGGCAAGCGCATTGATGCCGGTGAAGAACATCGAGCGGATAAAGCCCCCGGCGAGCAGCATGGCGAGGATCAGCCCGTAGGGCGTGTCGGGTGTGAACAGACCGTTGATGGCGATGGACGCGGCAGCGATGAGCGAGCCTGAAATCAGCACCCGGCGGAAGCCGGCGACCCTGAAGATCAGCGCGGTGACGAATTTCATGCCTATGGCGCCGATTGCCGAGACGAAGGTGATCATGCCGGACTGGAACGGCGTCAGCCCGAAACCGATCTGGAACATCAGCGGCAACAGGAAAGGTACGGCACCAATGCCGATGCGGAACAGTCCGCCGCCGAGCACCGACGAGCGGAACACCCGATTGCGAAACAGCTCGAGCGCCAGCAGCGGGTTCTTGGCGCGGCGCGCGTGCAGCAGGTAAAGCACCGCCGATGCCAGCCCGACGGCAACGGTGATAAAGCCGGCGACTGGCGGCAGAGCCGGCAGGCTGACCACCGACAGGCCGAACACGATGCCCGATGCCGCCAGCCCGCTCAGCACGAAACCGATGAGATCGAGCGGCGGCGTCTGCGCGGCGTCGGTCTTCGGCAGGAAACGCGTGGCCAGCCAGATGCCGATCAGCCCGATCGGCACATTGATCAGAAAAATCCAGTGCCAGGAAAAATAGGTGGTGATGAAGCCGCCGACCGGCGGGCCGACCAGGGGGCCGACCAGAGCCGGGACAGTCAGCCACGACATGGCGGCGACGAGCTCGCTTTTCGGCGTCGCGCGTACCAGCACCAGGCGTCCGACCGGCGTCATCATGGCGCCGCCAATACCTTGCAGGAAACGTGACACCACGAAAGCCGGCAGCGAATTGGAAATGGCGCACGCGACCGAACCGACGATGAACACGGCGATCGCGGCGCGGAAGACATTCTTGGCGCCGAAGCGGTCGGCCATCCAGCCGCTGATCGGAATGAAGATCGCCAGCGATACCAGATAGGCGGTCAGCGCCAGCTTGAGCGCGATCGGGCTGGTGTGGATGTCGATGGCGATCGCCGGCAACGATGTCGCAATGACGGTCGAATCCATGTTTTCCATGAATAGAGCGACCGCCAGGATAAGCGGAATGGTGCGGTTCACGATGGATCCGGCCTTGAAATGTGCGTCGCGATTGCTTGCCGGCCCTGGGGGCCAAACCGACAGGTAGGGCGGTTATCATGGTTTGGCCCGGATGTCGTATTAATTTGCTGTCACGTTTGTGCGACCGCAAGTCCCGCAGCCCCTGGGGCAAAATGCAGCTTCGCCACTACACAACCATCGGCTTTTCAACGGCCACGGGACGTGTTACGAGCCAGCGCCAATCCTGAAAGGGAAGAAGACGAGTCGGCGCTGTCCATCCAGGGCGAGCGCCTTTCCTGCATTCCGAGGGCTGGCCATGGCAAAAATCATCGAGACGTCCACCGGCGCATTGGCGCTGACCTTTGACGACGTGCTGCTGCAGCCGGGTCATTCCGAGGTCATGCCCGGCGAGACCGACATCCGCACCCGCATCGCCGGCGACATCGACCTCAACGTGCCGATCCTGTCGGCCGCCATGGACACGGTTACCGAGGCGCGGCTCGCCATCGCCATGGCCCAGGCCGGCGGCATCGGTGTCATCCACCGCAATTTCTCGCCGGCCGAACAGGCCGAGCAGGTGCGGCAGGTGAAGAAATTCGAGTCCGGCATGGTGGTCAACCCGGTCACCATCGGTCCCGAGGCGACGCTTGCCGATGCGCTGGGTCTGATGCGCACCTACAGCATTTCGGGCATTCCGGTGGTCGAGAACGGCGGCACCGGCGGCCACACGGTCGGCCGGCTCGTCGGCATCCTGACCAACCGCGACGTCCGCTTCGCGTCCGATCCGGCGCAAAAGGTCTATGAGCTGATGACCCGCGAGAACCTGATCACGGTCAAGGAGAACGTCGATCAGGACGAGGCCAAGCGGCTACTCCACCAGCACCGCATCGAGAAGCTTGTTGTGGTCGATCGGGACGGCAATTGCGTCGGGCTGATCACGGTCAAGGACATCGAGAAGTCGCAGCTCAACCCGCACGCCACCAAGGATGCGCAGGGGCGCTTGCGCGCAGCCGCCGCCACCAGCGTCGGCGATGACGGTTTCGAACGCGCCGAGCGCCTCATCGACGCCGGCGTCGACCTTCTCGTGATCGACACCGCGCACGGTCATTCGCAGCGCGTTCTGGATGCGGTGACGCGGGCCAAGAAACTGTCCAACTCGGTTCGCATCCTGGCCGGCAACGTCGCCACCGCGGAAGGCACCTTGGCGCTGATCGATGCCGGCGCCGACGCGGTCAAGGTCGGCATCGGACCAGGCTCCATCTGCACCACCCGCATCGTCGCCGGCGTCGGCGTGCCGCAGCTCTCGGCGATCATGTCGGCGGTCGAGACGGCGCAGAAATCCGGCGTTTCGGTCATTGCCGATGGCGGCATCAAATATTCGGGCGATCTCGCCAAGGCGCTGGCCGCCGGCGCAAGTGCTGCGATGATCGGCTCGCTGCTGGCCGGCACGGACGAGAGCCCGGGCGAGGTCTATCTGCACCAGGGCCGCTCGTTCAAAGCCTATCGCGGCATGGGCTCGGTCGGCGCGATGGCGCGCGGCTCCGCCGATCGTTATTTCCAGGCCGAGGTACGCGACACGCTGAAACTGGTCCCGGAAGGCATCGAAGGGCAGGTGCCGTACAAAGGACCTGTGTCTGGCGTGCTGCACCAGCTTGCAGGCGGCCTGAAAGCCGCTATGGGTTATGTCGGTGGCCGCGACCTTGCCGATTTCCGCGAGCGCGCCACTTTTGTGCGGATATCCAATGCCGGACTTCGTGAAAGCCACGCCCATGACGTCACGATTACCCGCGAAAGCCCGAATTATCCTGGCGGAGCCTGACCGTCATGCGTCTTGGCGCAATCTGACGGCAATGATCCTGCGGCTGTCGCGCCACGCGGCCGCACTCTGTGTCGCCACCGTGGTGGTTTTCATCATCATGACGGCGATGGAGTTCCTCTATTTTCGCCGATTGAGCGGCGGTCTGCCGTCGCTCGACATGCGCTATACCGGTTTTACCCCGGATGAGGGCATGGCTTGGCTAACAGCCCTCGGCCGGCGCGGCAGCGAAATTATTCTCGTCTGGCATTACCTGACCTTCGACCTGCTGTTTCCGGCGCTGCTGTCGCTGACGATGGTCAGCCTGATCCTGGCCACGGGCCGGCGGCTGAAGAATTTCCGTGCACTGCCTGCGCAAACCCAGTCGATATTCGCGGTTGTGCTGGTGCTGCCCTACCTGCTTACCGACTATGCCCAGAATATCGCCGTGGCTCGTCTTTTGTCCGATTTTCTGTCGGCCAATCCGGATTCGCTATCCTTCGCCTCGGCGCTGATCGTCACCAAATTCGCCCTACTGGCGATACCAGTGACCGTCACTGCGGCTTTCACTCTGATGGCTCAGAAACGGTCTTGAAGGCTGGGTGACAGAGACAGGGGGCATCTTGAACCAGACCGCGATCTTCTGGCCGATGCTGGCGCAGGTGCTGCTGGTCTATATCGTCTATATCGTAATGGGCCGGCGCCGCTATGGTGCGGTCAGATCGGGCGAAGCCAAGACCGGTCAGTTCAAGACGCGCTCGACGGAGCCTGGTTCCAGCGTCACCGTCGCCGACAATCTGAGCAACCAGTTCGAACTGCCGGTGCTTTTCTACGTCTTATGCTTGACGCTGCACGTGACCAATGGCGTCAATTACCTGACCTTGGCACTGATGTGGATCTTTGTCGTCTCTCGCTATTTTCACGCATCGGTCCACTTGACCAGCAATCAGCTAATCCTGCGCAGCAGGGCATTCTACCTGGGCGCGGTGGTTCTCGCACTTGGCTGGATATGGGTGGCGCTGCATCTGCTCGGCTTGGTCTGAGCAGATCAAGGCTGCACGTCGAACACAGCGATCTTGCGCTTGTCGAACCTGATGGCGAGTTCACCGCGCACAAGCTTGAGCGCGGCCTCGCCGAAGACGGCGCGCCGCCAGCCTTGCAATGCCGGCACGTCGGCTTCCTCGCCCTCGGCAGCGATGCGGTCGATGTCGTCACTGGAGGCGAGTACCTTGGATGCGACGCCCTCCTTTTCGGCAACGATCCGCAGCAGCACCTTCAGCAACTCCGCCGCGGCGCTTGACCCCTCCGGCGGCTGGAAGCTCTTCGGCAGCTTCGGCATCTCTTCCCTGGGCAGGGCAAGGGCAGCGTTTACCGCGCCAAGCAGTGCCGTCGCCGTCGACGAGCGCTCCCAGCCCTTCGGCGTGGTGCGCAGCTTGCTCAGCGCCGCAGCGTCGCGCGGCGCCTGCTGCGCCACTTCGTAGATAGCATCGTCCTTGAGCACCCGGCCGCGCGGCACGTCGCGCTCGCGCGCTTCGCGTTCGCGCCAGGCGGCCACCGCCTGCACGATCGCCAGTTCCTGCGGCTTGCGCAGCCGCATCTTGAGCCTCTTCCAGGCATCCTCGGGATGCGGATCGTAGGTCTCGCGCGAGGTCAGCACGTCCATCTCCTCGTTCAGCCAGTGGGCGCGGTTTTCCCGCACCAGCTCGGCGCTGAGATGCTTGTAGACCTCGATCAGGTGGGTGACGTCGGCGAGCGCGTAGTCGAGCTGCTTTTCGGACAGCGGACGGTGGCGCCAGTCGGTGAAGCGCGAGGACTTGTCGAGCCGCGCTCCGGTGATGCGCTGCACCAGCTGGTCGTAGGAGACGCTGTCGCCGAAGCCGCAGACCATTGCCGCGACCTGGGTGTCGAACACCGGATGCGGCACCAGATCGCCGAGATGCACGATGATTTCGATGTCCTGGCGCGCCGCATGGAAGACTTTGACGATCGCCTCGTTGGACATCAGCCTGAAGAACGGTTTCAGGTCGATGTCGGGCGACAGCGGATCGATCAGCGCGGTCACCCCGGGCGCTGCCATCTGGATCAGGCACAGGATCGGCCAGAAGGTCGTTTCGCGAATGAATTCGGTATCGACGGTGACGAATTCCGCCTTTTCGAAAGCGGCAATAGCGGTCTCGAGTTCTTTCTGGGTGGTGATGACGTGCATCAAATCGCTTTTGGCAAGGGATAGGGTCTCTTTCAATTTCAGCCGCGCGCGCTTTCGTCAAGCGCAAGCACCTCTATCCAGGCTTTGCGGGTTCATCGGGATCGGCATTCCGCTTCGCCAGCCGGGCAAAAACCGTCGAAGTGCGCAACAGCGCCGTAAAACGGCTGCGATGGGTGGCCGGCACGGCGGAGCGCGCCTGCATCCGGTAAAGGATGACGGCCACGAAGATCGCATAGACGGTGGCGCTGAACACGAACAGCGCGCTCGGCCCGAAAAATTGCATCACCGTCGAGGCTGCGAACGGCCCGCCAATGGCGCCGAAGGAATAAAACAGCATCAAGGCCGCGTTGATCAGCACGAACTCGCCCTTGTCGGCGCGGTCGTTGGAATGCGCCGCTGACAACGAATAGAGCGGCATGGCGAAGCAGCCGAAGATGAAGACGAGCAGGAAGTTGAGAAACGGGCTGCCGCCTGCCACGAATGCCAGCGCCAGTGCCGCCACCATCGCACAGCACGTCGTCATCAGCAGCACCGAGCGCCGGTCCCAGCGGTCGGAGAGATAGCCAAGCGGGTATTGTATGATGGCGCCGCCGAAAATGCCGACGCTGACGAAGGTGACGACGTCGGCGACCGACATGCCGATCTGCTCGGCATAGACCGGCGACAGGGTGCGAAAGGCGCTGTTTGTGACGCCGACGGCGATACAGCCGAAGCAGCCGAGCGGCGAGATCCGCCAGACGCGCGCCAAATCGAGCTTGACGTCTTCCGGCGGCGTCGGATTGGAGCGGTCGCCGAGCGAAACCGGCACCAGCGAAACGGTGATCATCATCGACATGATGGCGAAGATGGCAAAGCCGCCGGCGCCGAAGATCGGGATCAGGAACTGGGCGCCCGTCACCGAGCCGATGTCGACCATCCGGTAGATGGCAAGCACCCGCGCCCGGTCGGTGTTCGTGACGCCGGAATTCAGCCAGGCTTCCATGATGGTGAACAGGCCGGCAAAGCAGAACCCGCCGGCAAAGCGCACGGCGCACCACATCACCGGATCGATGACCAGCACCAGAAGCAGCGTTCCCGCCGAGGCGATCGCCGCGAGTGCCGAAAAGGCGCGCACATGGCCGACGGACTTCATGATGCGGGTCACGGCAAGGCAGCCGAGCAGGAAGCCGGCGAAATAGAACGTGCCCATCAGGCCGATCGAGGAAGCGGGAAAACCTTCCTGCGCACCACGCAGCGCAATCAACGTGCTCTGCAGGCCATTGCCGCCGAGCAGGATGCCGGCGGCGATCAGGAGGGGGATCAGCGGGCGGATGGAGGACATGAAGGAAAGCCTGTCGTTGATCCTTCTTGAACCATCGCCTTCGCCAATGCCAGCGGCAATTCCCGGTGGCGTTGGGGCCAGCCGGGGGCCTTAACGCATGTCGCGCAAAAGTGTGCAGCGGTTTTGCGATAACGACATGCATAAAAACAAGAACCTAAAGCGCGTCGCCGAGGCCGATCGAACGCGACACGTTTTAGGTGCATTAACGAGGGGGAACTTGCGCTACCGCGTGGCGCCGGACCCTCCGTGTTGGGAACCAAGGCGTATCTTTGTAGTTCAGTGCTGGTGGGCGAATGCGCGTCTTGTGAGCTGCCGGTGTGCGGAGATGGTGTCAGGCATCGACGTCGTTTCTGCTGCCCGGCCTGAAGCTCCAAAGGGAGGTCCGCCATCATGAAATTTCATTCCGCATTTGCGGCATTTGCCGTGGCCGCAGTTCTGGCGGCCGGGCCGGCGCGGGCTGTCGACCTCGTCATGGTGTCCGGAGATACCGGCAACGGCCAGAGAATCCTTCGCGAGATCCTCGATCAATACGAGAAGACGACCGGCAACAAGGTTAGCGTCGTTCCGCTGCCCCCCTCGGCGACGGACCAGTTTGGCCAATACCGGCTCTGGCTTGCCGCCGGAAGCAGCGACGTCGACGTCTATCAAACGGACATCATCTGGGCCCCCCAGCTTGCAAGGCAGTTCATCGACCTGACCGAAGCGACCAAGGATGTCGTTGGCGCCCATTTCCCATCGATCATCAAATCGCAGACCGTGGACGGCAAGCTCGTCGCCTTGCCGATATTCACCGACGCTCCGGCGCTCTACTACCGCAAGGATCTCCTCGACAAATACGGCGCCAGGGTCCCGGCCAGCTGGGCTGAACTTGCCGATACCGCCAAGCTTGTCATGGATAAGGAGCGCGCGGCCGGCAACAAGGACATGTGGGGTTTCGTTTTCCAGGGCAACGCCTATGAGGGGCTGACCTGCGATGCACTCGAATGGGTGAAGTCGAACGGCGGCGGCCAGATTATCGAGCCGGACGGCACCATCTCCATCAACAATCCGCAAGCAGCTGCGGCGCTGGAAATGGCGAGGAGCTGGGTGGGAACCATCTCACCGCCCGGCGTTCTGGCCTACCAGGAAGAAGAGTCGCGCGGAGTCTGGCAGACCGGCAACGCCGTCTTCATGCGCAACTGGCCCTACGCCTACGCGCTTGGCAACAGCGAAAGCTCCCCCATCAAAGGCAAGTTCGAGGTGACGACGCTGCCGCCGGGGTCTGGTGAGGGCGCGCACCCGGCAGCAACGCTTGGCGGCTGGAATCTCGCGGTTTCCAAATATTCGAAGAACCCGGATGCAGCGATCGAGCTGGTCAAATGGATCGCCTCGCCTCAGATGCAGAAGTACCGCGCCTTGAAGGGGGCATATCTGCCGACCATCCAGGCACTCTATGACGATGCCGACATCGCCAGCGCCCAGCCGGTGATTCCGCGCTGGAAGGAAGTCGTCCTCAACGCGGTGCCGCGTCCCTCGGCCCAAGCCAAGAGCCGGTACAATGAGGCATCGAGCGAGTTCTGGACCGCCGTCCACAACACCATTTCCGGCGAGGGCACAGCCGCCGACAACCTTGCCGATCTGGAGTTCTCCTTGACCAGGCTCAAGGGCACCGCCTGGTGACCTCGCCGCGCTCAGGCTCGCTGCTGGCGCGTCAACGTACGCGCTCGGCATGGCTGTTGCTTGCCCCGATGCTCATCGTGCTCGCCGCCGTTGCCGGTTGGCCGTTGATGCGCACGATCTATTTCGGCTTCACCGACGCCTCGCTCGCCGACCTCGAAGCCCGCCGCTGGGTTGGCTTCGCCAACTATTTCTCCGTCGTGCAAATGCCGAGCGGCCGCGTCGTCTATGACGGGCTGCTCGCCGATCCGGTCTGGTGGCGCGCCGTCTGGAACACGGTGCGCTTCGCGGTGATTTCGGTGACCTGCGAGACGGTGCTCGGCATGATCGTCGCGCTGGTGCTCAACGCCAGGTTTCGCGGCCGCGGTATCGTGCGCGCCGCGATCCTCATCCCTTGGGCGATCCCGACGATCGTCTCGGCGAAAATGTGGCAGTGGATGCTCAACGACCAGTTCGGCATCATCAACGACGTCCTGCTCAAGCTCGGCCTGATCAGCACCAAGATCGCCTGGACGGCCAGCGCCGACACGGCGATGGTCGCCGTCCTTGTTGTCGACATCTGGAAGGCGACCCCCTTCATGGCGCTTCTCATTCTCGCCGGCCTCCAGATGCTTCCACAAGAAATCTACGAGGTCGCCAAGCTCGACGGCGTCGGCGCGTGGAGAATTTTCTGGAAGATCACTTTGCCGCTCATCCGACCGGCGTTGATGGTGGCCATGATCTTTCGCGGTCTCGATGCCCTGCGCATCTTCGATCTGATCTACGTGCTTACGCCAAACAACATACACACCAAGTCGATGTCGGTGTTTGCCCGCGAGAGCCTGTTTGAGTTCGACAAGTTCGCTTCCGGTTCCGCCGCCTCGACGCTTCTCTTCCTTATCCTCGCTCTGCTGACCATGCTCGTTCTTTGGCTCGGCCGGATACGACTGGACAAGGACTATTGATCATGGGGGACAACTGACCATGTGGATCGTCAAGCGCACGGCTTTCTACCTCCTCGTCGCCGTTATCGTCGTCGTCGCGGTGTTCCCGTTCTACTACGCCATCATCACCAGCCTGAAATCGGGGACGGCGCTCTTCCAGATCGACTATTGGCCGAAGACGATTACCTTCAGCAATTACAGGACCGTGTTCACCGAGGGGACCTTCCTGCGCAACCTCGTGAACTCGCTGTTCATCTCGAGCGCCGTTGTCGTCATTTCGCTGTTCCTCGGCGTCACCGCCGCCTATGCGCTGGCGCGCATCCGCTTCCGCGGCCGCTCGGCTCTGCTCCTCACTATCCTGTCCGTTTCGATGTTCCCGCAATTGGCGGTGCTTGCCGGGCTTTTCGAGCTGATCCGCATCTTCGGCCTCTACAATTCGCCGTTCGCGCTGATCTTGTCCTACATGATCTTCACCTTGCCGTTCACCGTCTGGGTGCTCACCGCCTTCGTTCGCGACCTGCCGATCGAGCTGGAGGAAGCGGCGATCCTCGATGGCGCCACGCCCTGGATCATCATCAGCCGCGTCTTCCTGCCGCTCATGTGGCCGGCGCTGGCGACCACCGGGCTTCTCGCCTTCATCGGTGCGTGGAACGAGTTCCTGTTCGCCCTGACGTTTACCTCCAGCAACGAGCAGCGAACCGTGCCGGTCGCCATCGCTCTGCTCTCCGGCAGCTCGCAGTTCGAGATCCCGTGGGGCAACATCATGGCCGCATCGGTGATCGTCACCGTGCCGCTCGTCGTCCTCGTTCTCATCTTCCAGCGCAAGATCATTTCCGGTCTCACGGCGGGCGGGGTGAAGGGGTGAGTGCATAGTTGAACTGCCGGCACAGAGCAGCGAACTCAGATTGACGCCTCGAGCATAAATTGATGCCGGTGGGACTCGACCCGGCTGCAGCTTGCCTTGACAAATGCACCCTCTCATGTGCTTTTCGCGCAAATTTTCAGGCTGGGCCATCATGCCTTGGCCGCAACCCAACATCCGGACTTTAAGAATGACAATGCATCGTTACCGCAGCCATACCTGTGCCCAGTTGAGGAAGGCCGACGTCGGCTCGACCGTTCGCCTGTCGGGCTGGGTGCATCGCGTGCGCGACCATGGCGGCCTGCTGTTCATCGATTTGCGCGACCATTACGGCCTGACCCAGATCGTCGCCGATCCGGATTCGCCCGCCTTCAAGATCGCCGAGACCCTGCGCGGCGAATGGGTCGTCCGCGTCGACGGCGAGGTCAAGGCGCGCCTCGCCGACACCGTGAACCCTAATTTGCCAACCGGCGAGATCGAAGTCTTCGCGCGCGAGATCGAGGTACTGTCGGCCGCCAGGGAATTGCCCCTGCCGGTCTTCGGCGAGCCGGATTACCCAGAGGACATCCGCCTCAAATACCGCTTCCTCGACCTGCGCCGCGATACCCTGCACAAGAACATCGTCGCGCGCACCAAAATCATCGCCGAGATGCGCAAGCTGATGGGCGAGGTCGGCTTCACCGAATTCTCGACGCCGATCCTGACCGCCTCGTCGCCGGAAGGGGCGCGCGACTTTCTGGTGCCGTCGCGCATCCACCCCGGCACTTTCTATGCGCTGCCGCAGGCACCGCAGATATATAAGCAGCTGATCATGGTGTCCGGCTTCGACCGCTACTTCCAGATTGCGCCGTGCTTCCGCGACGAGGACCCGCGCGCCGACCGTCTGCCGGGTGAATTCTACCAGCTCGACGTTGAGATGAGCTTCGTCGAGCAGGAGGATGTGTTCACCACCATGGAGCCGGTGATGCGGGGGGTGTTCGAGACCTTTGCCGCCGGCAAGCCGGTGACGGAGAAGTTTCCGCGCATCGCCTATGATGTCGCCATGCGCAAATACGGCACCGACAAGCCGGACCTGCGCAACCCGATCGAGATGCAGGCCGTCTCGGATCATTTTCGCGACTCTGGCTTCAAGGTATTTGCCAACATCCTTGCCAACGATCCGAAGGCCGAGGTCTGGGCCATTCCGGCCAAGACCGGCGGGTCTCGCGCCTTCTGCGACCGCATGAACTCATGGGCGCAAGGCGAGGGTCAGCCCGGCCTCGGCTACATCTTCTGGCGCAAGGAGGGCGAGAAGCTCGAAGGCGCCGGGCCGCTGGCCAAGAACATCGGCGAGGAGCGCACGGAGGCGATCCGACAACAACTCGGCCTCGCCGATGGCGATGCCGCCTTCTTCGTCGCCGGTGATCCGAAGAAGTTCGTCTCCTTCGCAGGAGCGGCGCGCACCCGCGCCGGCGAGGAGCTCAATCTTGTCGACCGCGACCGCTTCGAATTGTGCTGGATCGTCGACTTCCCGTTCTTCGAATGGAACGAGGAGGAGAAGAAGATCGACTTCGCGCACAATCCTTTCTCGATGCCACAAGGCGGCATCGATGCGCTTAACGGCGAGGATCTGCTCGGCATCAAGGCGTTCCAGTACGACATGGTCTGTAACGGTTTCGAGATCGCCTCCGGCGGCATCCGCAACCATCTGCCCGAAACCATGGTCAAGGCGTTCGAAACCGTCGGGCTGGACCGCGCGACGGTCGAAGAGCGCTTCGGCGGCCTTTATCGCGCCTTCCAGTATGGCGCGCCGCCGCATGGCGGCATGGCGGCCGGCATCGACCGCGTCGTCATGCTTCTGGTCGGCGCCAGGAACCTGCGCGAAGTGACTATGTTCCCGATGAACCAGCAGGCCTACGACCTGTTGATGAGCGCGCCGTCGGAAGCCAGCCCGCAGCAGCTTCGCGAATTGTCGCTGCGCGTGGTGGCGACGAAGAAAGAGGTTTAGAAAACGCTCCGAACCGGTGCTGTTGATTCATAAAAAAGCCCGGCATCGCTGCCGGGCTTTTTGCTTGAAGCCTGTCTCGGTCAGTCTTCGTTTGCCGTAACCGTCACGCCGAGCGTTTTCGGCAGGTCGAGCGGGTTGGACATGGCGCCCGCCATGATCAGCGCGAACGGCACCGCTGCCGGCGGCTCGGCCGAGACCTCGATGCTTTGCGGATCGTCGAGGAACTTGTTGACCGCGGCCGAAACCTGCGCGGTCAGTTCCGGATTGTTGAGCTGCGCCATGCCGAAGGGCACGATCGCCTTGGCCTGGTTGGCGATGTCCTTGCCGGACATGCCTTGCTGCTTGCCGGCATAATCGAGCACCTTTTTGGTCAGCGAATCGTCGTCGAAGCGGATCGAGGCGCTGTTGAACGAAAGCTGCTGCAGCAGCCCGAGCATGGCCATGCCTTGCGCCGAATTGTCGGCGCCTTCGGGCTGCGCTGCCATCTTCTTCTGCATCTCCTGCAGTGATTTGATGACGTCCAGCGTGTAGCCGCCGAGATCGAAGGTCATGCCGAGCGTGCCGGCATTGTCGACCGATATTTCGTATTTCGACAAGTCCATCCTGCCGTCGGTAGGCTGCCAGGTGCCTTCCATCTCAAGATTGCCTGTTATGTTCTGGTAGCCGAGTGCGTTGATGACTTCCTTGGATTTCGGATCTTCGACCAGGGTCAGGTCGGCAGCGAATTTTTCCGTAGTGCCGGAAAACGCCATGGCCTTGCCGTCGGCCGGCGGCGTGATTGCGATGGCAAGCCCGTCCATCGAGAAAGCAGTTTTGTCAGCCACTTTGACTGTCATGTTGTCGATCTCGGCCGATTTGTACATCATCAGCGAGCCCAGCGGACCGGTTGCGCCTTCGGCCGGAACCGTCATGTCGTGGATGACGAAGGGGCTGAGATTGAGCGTGACGCCATCTTCGCTGTGTTCGAACGGCGACGTCGATACGGTCGCGATTTGATAGCCGCCATTGGCTTCGGTCACACCTTCGAGCTTGACGTCGCCGATCTTGAGCGCCTCCTTTTCGGCCGCCGGTTTGACCGCTACGCCTTGCAGAATCATGCTGGAGGTGTCGCCGGTTACTCCGGTCCAGGAGAGGTCGACACCCTGCGCGGCGAGGGCAGCCTTCAGCCGGTCGGCGACCGCGGTATCCTGCGCGAATGCCGCATTTAGCGGCAGCGTCAGCAAAAAGGTCGAAAAAGCCAGTCTCTTAACAAGTGTCGAGTGTCTTTTAATAAGTGTCGAGTGTCTGATCGTCATCGAGAGCTCCCCTGAGAGTGTCCTGAAATTCTTTTCAAATCGTCGCGTCGTCACCATTCGGTGACGAACTGGACCGGAAAAAGGCGGGCCTCGGCACAATGGTCGAAAATCGCGGCCAAAGGCAAACCCGATCCATCAGCCTTGCGATAGAAGCAGGATGTAACGGATTGATGTTGGCCGGCGTCGCGACGCTTCCAATTCCTGTTGCATAATGGGTGTCGCGCAAAAATGTGCAACGGTTTTGCGATAACGACATGCATCAAAACAAGGACCTAAAGCGTCGCATGGGGCCGGTCGAACGCGATGCGCTTTAGGAGCACGCATACCGGTGTGCCTCTTGCCGCGAATCACCCGCTCGGCTAGTGCCAGCCCATGGGAAAAAGGCTTTTGCCGCCCGAGAGTGGCGGCGGCGACAATATTGAGCCGGTCGATCTGAAGAAGGCGCTGGAAGAGCGCTATCTCGCCTACGCGCTGTCGACCATCATGCACCGGGCGCTGCCGGACGTGCGCGACGGATTGAAGCCGGTGCATCGTCGCATCATGCATGCCATGCGCCTGTTGCGGCTCAACCCCGACCAGGGTTTTGCCAAATGCGCCCGCATCGTCGGCGAGGTGATGGGCAAATTCCATCCGCATGGCGACCAGTCGATCTACGACGCGTTGGTGCGGTTGGCGCAGGATTTTTCGATGCGCTACCCGCTGGTCGACGGGCAGGGCAATTTCGGCAATATCGACGGCGATAACGCCGCCGCCATGCGCTACACCGAAGCGCGCATGACCGAAGTGTCGACGCTGCTGCTGGAAGGCATCACCGAGGACGCCGTCGATTTCCGCCCGACCTACAACGAGGAAGACGAGGAGCCGGCCGTGCTGCCCGGCGCCTTCCCGAACCTGCTCGCCAACGGCTCGTCCGGCATCGCCGTCGGCATGGCGACCTCGATCCCGCCGCACAATGCGGCCGAGCTTTGCGACGCCGCGCTTCACCTGATCGATCATCCGGATGCGCCCGTCACCAAGCTGATGGATTTCGTGCAAGGTCCGGATTTCCCGACCGGCGGCATCATCGTCGACAGCCGAGCCTCGATCCTCGAAGCCTACGAAACGGGTCGCGGCGGCTTTCGCGTCAGGGCGAAATGGAGCCAGGAGGACCAGGGCAGGGGCACCTGGAACATAGTCGTCACCGAAATCCCCTATGGCGTCCAGAAGGCCAGGCTGATCGAAAAGATCGCCGAGCTCTTGATGGCGCGTAAGCTGCCGCTGCTCGAGGACATCCGCGACGAGAGCGCCGAGGACATCCGCGTCGTGCTGGTGCCGAAGAGCCGCTCGGTCGATCCCGGCATCATGATGGAATCGCTGTTCAAGCTGACCGAGCTCGAAAGCCGCTTTCCGCTCAACATGAACGTGTTGTCGCGCGGCAAGGTGCCGAACGTGCTGTCGCTGAAAGGTGTGCTCAAGGAATGGCTGGAGCACCGCCGCGACGTCCTGATCCGCCGCTCCAAGCACCGCCTCGGCGAGATCGAAAGGCGGCTGGAGATCCTCGCCGGCTATTTGATCGCCTACCTCAACATCGACGAGGTGATCAGGATCATCCGCGAGGAGGACGAGCCCAAGCAGGTGATGATGGCGCGCTGGTCACTGACCGACACCCAGGCTGAAGCCATCCTCAACATGCGGCTGAGAGCGCTGCGCAAGCTCGAGGAATTCGAAATCAGCGAGGAATTCAATGGCCTGACCGGCGAGAAGAAGCAGATCGAGGCACTGCTTGCGTCCGACGCCAAGCAGTGGGCGACGATCAAGTGGGAAGTCGCCAATGTTCGCCAGAAATACGGGCCCGACACCGAGATCGGCAAGCGCCGCACCGAGTTCGCCGACGCACCCGAGCATGACCTGACCGATATCGCCCACGCCATGATCGAGCGCGAGCCGGTCACCGTGGTGGTTTCGGAAAAGGGCTGGCTGAGGGCCATGAAAGGTCATCTGACCGACCATTCGGCCCTGACCTTCAAGGAAGGCGACAGCCTCAAGCTCGCCTTCCACGCCCAGACGACCGACAAGGTGCTGGTCTTCACCACCGGCGGCAAGTTCTACACGATCGGCGCCGACCGGCTGCCGGGTGGGCGTGGCCACGGCGAGCCGATCCGCATCATCGTCGACATGGACAACGACCAGGATATCGTCACCGCTTTCGTCCATGATCCCAAGCGCAAGCTGCTGCTGGTGTCGCATGACGGCAACGGTTTCATCGTGCCGGAAGAAGAAGTCGTCGCCAACACCCGCAAGGGCAAGCAGGTGATGAACGTCAAGGCGCCCGACGAAGCCCAGCGCTGTGTGAGCGTCGCCGGCGACCATCTCGCCATTGTCGGCGAGAACCGCAAGATGCTGGTGTTCCCGCTGGCCGAGATCCCCGAGATGGGACGCGGCAAGGGCGTGCGCCTGCAGAAATACAAGGATGGCGGTGTCCTCGACCTCAAGACCTTCACGCTGGCAAGCGGCCTGTCCTGGCAGGATTCGGCAGACCGCACCTTCACCAAATCGCGTGACGAGCTTGCCGAATGGATCGGCGCCCGCGCCTCGGCCGGCCGCATGGTGCCGAAGGGTTTCCCGAGGACTGGCAAGTTCGGGTGAAGCGGTAATCTCCCCCCTCGAGGGCAGGGGAATCGCATATGGCGATTTTGGGGTTGAGTTTAGGCTGAGAAAGGATTCTTTGGAGAGGCAGTTGAGCGAAGGAGCGACTGCCATTT
>NZ_JAMYRK010000062.1:0-34641 GCF_040321335.1 Mesorhizobium sp. M0437 | reverse complement strand
ATCGTGCCGATCGCCATGGAAGAGAAGCTGCGCTTCGCCATCCGTGAAGGCGGCCGCACCGTCGGTGCCGGCATCGTCGTCACCATCACAGAGTAATTTGGACTTAAACCGATCTGTCGCGGGCGCTGCCCGCGCCGCGCCAGAACAAGGAAGTGACGCATGAACGGACAGAATATCCGCATCCGCCTGAAGGCGTTTGATCACCGGGTGCTCGACGCCTCGACACGGGAAATCGTGTCGACCGCCAAGCGCACCGGCGCCAACGTCCGCGGCCCCATTCCGCTGCCGACGCGGATCGAAAAGTTCACGGTCAACCGGTCGCCTCACGTCGACAAGAAGAGCCGCGAGCAGTTCGAGATGCGCACGCACAAGCGTCTGCTCGACATCGTCGACCCGACCCCGCAGACGGTCGATGCTTTGATGAAGCTCGACCTGGCCGCCGGTGTCGACGTCGAGATCAAGCTCTAAGGAACCAGAGGTCAGCGGGGCGACCCGGAACTCTGAAGGAACAAGAGGCGTGGAGGGGCGACAGCCCCGACAGGGAACTCTAAAGGAATTGAACCGATGCGTTCAGGTGTGATTGCAAAGAAGGTGGGAATGACCCGCATCTACAACGATGCCGGGGAACATGTTCCCGTCACTGTTCTCCAGATGGAGAACTGCCAGGTCGTGGCGCAGCGCACGCAGGAGAAGAACGGCTATACCGCCGTCCAGCTCGGCGTTGGCCTTGCCAAGGTGAAGAACACGTCGAAGGCGATGCGCGGCCATTTCGCGACCGCTTCCGTCGAGCCCAAGGCCAAGGTTGCCGAGTTTCGCGTCTCTGCCGACAACATGATCGATGTTGGCGCCGAGATCACCGTCGAGCACTTCGTCGTCGGCCAGAAGGTCGATGTGACGGGCACCACGATCGGCAAGGGCTTCCAGGGCGTCATCAAGCGGCACCACATGGGTGGCGGCCGCGCAACGCACGGCAACTCGGTGTCGCACCGTACACACGGCTCGACCGGCCAGCGCCAGGATCCGGGCAAGGTGTTCAAGGGCAAGCATATGGCCGGCCACATGGGCGACACCCGCGTCACCACGCAGAATGTCGAGGTCGTCTCGACCGACGCCGATCGCGGCCTGATCCTGATCCGCGGTGCGGTCCCGGGTTCGAAGGGTGCATGGATCCTGGTCCGCGACGCGGCCAAGGTAGCGCTTCCGGCCAATGCGCCGAAGCCCGCCGCGATCCGCGCCCTTGCGACTGACGGTGCCACCACGAACGAGGCCCCGGCCACAGAGGGAGCGGAATAATGGACCTCAAGATTACAACGCTTGGCGGCAAGGACGCCGGCAAGCTGAAGCTCTCCGAAGAGATTTTCGGCCTCGATCCGCGTGAGGACATCCTGCAGCGCGTCGTGCGCTGGCAGCTTGCCAAGAAGCAGCAGGGCACGCACAAGGCCAAGGGTCGCGCGGAAATCGCCCGCACCGGCGCCAAGATGTACAAGCAGAAGGGTACGGGCCGCGCCCGTCACCATTCGGCTCGCGCTCCGCAGTTCCGCGGCGGCGGCAAGGCCCACGGCCCGGTCGTGCGCAGCCACGAGCACGATCTGCCTAAGAAGGTGCGTGCGCTCGGCCTGAAGCATGCCCTTTCGGCCAAGGCCAAGAGCGCGTCGATCATCATCATCGACGAGCTGAAGCTGACCGAGGCCAAGACCAAGGCACTGATCGCGAATTTCGCGACGCTGGGCCTGAGCAACGCCCTGGTGATCGGCGGCGCCGAGCTTGACAAGAACTTCAAGCTGGCGGCGACCAACATCCCGAACATCGACGTGCTGCCCATCCAGGGCATCAACGTCTACGACATTCTGCGCCGCGGCACGCTGGTCCTTTCCAAGGCCGCCGTCGAGGCTCTCGAGGAGCGCTTCAAATGACCGACCTTCGTCATTACGACGTGATCGTCTCGCCGGCGATCACTGAAAAGTCGACCATGGCTTCCGAGCAGAACCAGGTCGTCTTCAATGTCGCCAAGAAGGCGTCGAAGCCGGAAATCAAGGCCGCCGTCGAAGCGCTGTTCGGCGTCAAGGTGATGGCCGTGAACACGCTTGTCCGCAAGGGCAAGATCAAGCGCTTCCGCGGCACGATCGGCCGCCAGAGCGACGTCAAGAAGGCGGTTGTGACGCTGGCCGAAGGCCAGTCGATCGACGTCGCGACGGGTCTCTGAGCAAGGTCGCGAGGACAGAACAATGGCACTGAAAAAATTCAACCCGGTAACGCCGAGCACCCGTCAGCTGGTCATCGTCGATCGCTCGGGCCTCTACAAGGGCAAGCCCGTCAAGGGTCTGACCGAAGGCCTGACCAAGTCGGGCGGCCGCAACAATTACGGCCGCATCACAGCCCGCTTCATCGGCGGCGGTCACAAGCGCACCTACCGCATCATCGACTTCAAGCGCCGCAAGTTCGACGTCGTCGGCACGGTCGAGCGTATCGAGTACGATCCGAACCGCACCGCCTTCATCGCGCTGATCAAGTATGACGATGGCGAGCTGTCCTACATCATCGCCCCGCAGCGTCTGGCTCCCGGCGACAAGATCGTGGCCGGTGAATCGGTCGACGTGAAGCCGGGCAACGCGATGCCGCTGGCCTCGATGCCGGTCGGCACGATCGTCCACAATATCGAGCTGAAGCCCGGCAAGGGCGCTCAGGTCGCCCGTTCGGCCGGCGGTTATGGCCAGCTCGTCGGCCGCGACCAGGGCATGGCGATCCTGCGCCTCAATTCGGGCGAGCAGCGTGTCGTCCACGGCTCCTGCATGGCCACTGTCGGCGCCGTGTCCAACCCGGACCACGGCAACATCAATGACGGCAAGGCAGGCCGCACCGTGTGGCGCGGCAAACGTCCGCACAATCGCGGCGTGACCATGAACCCGGTCGACCATCCGCATGGCGGCGGCGAAGGCCGCACCTCGGGTGGCCGCCATCCGGTTTCGCCCTGGGGCAAGCCGACCAAGGGCAAGAAGACGCGGTCCAACAAGGCGACCGACAAGTTCATCCTGCGCTCGCGCCATCAGCGCAAGAGCTAAGAAGAGGTAACGCCAAGTGACTCGTTCGATTTGGAAAGGCCCCTTCATCGACGGCTACCTTCTGAAGAAGGTGGACAAGGTTCGTGAAGGTGGTCGCAATGAGGTGATCAAGATGTGGAGCCGCCGCTCCACCATCCTGCCGCAGTTCGTCGGCTTCACCTTCGGTGTCTACAACGGCCAGAAGCACGTTCCCGTCTCGGTGAACGAGGACATGGTCGGTCACAAGTTCGGTGAATTCGCTCCGACCCGGACCTATTACGGTCACGGCGCGGATAAGAAGGCGAAGAGGAAATAATCATGGGCAAGGCCAAAGCTCCGCGCAGGCTTGCTGACAACGAAGCGCGCGCCGTGTTGCGCACGATCCGTATCAGCCCGCAGAAGCTGAACCTGGTTGCCGCGCTGATCCGCGGCAAGAAGGTCGCGACAGCGCTTTCCGACCTCGAATTCTCGGCCAAGCGGATTTCCGGCACGGTCAAGAAGACGCTGGAATCGGCGATCGCCAACGCGGAAAACAACCACGACCTCGACGTCGATGCGCTGATCGTGGCGGAAGCCTATGTCGGCAAGTCGATCGTCATGAAGCGGTTCCATGCCCGTGGCCGTGGGCGCGCCAGCCGTATCGAGAAGCCGTTCTCGCACCTCACGATCGTCGTTCGTGAAGTCGAAGAAAAAGGGGAGGCCGCATAATGGGCCAGAAAGTCAATCCGATCGGTCTGCGTCTCGGCATCAACCGCACCTGGGATTCGCGCTGGTTCGCGAACACCGGCGAGTACGGCAAGCTGCTGCACGAGGACATCAAGATCCGCAAATATCTTGAGAAGGAACTCAAGCAGGCTGCGATCTCGAAAGTCGTGATCGAGCGTCCGCACAAGAAGTGCCGCGTCACCATCCATGCGGCGCGTCCGGGCCTGATCATCGGCAAGAAGGGCGCCGACATCGAGAAGCTTCGCAAGAAGCTCATGGAGATGACCAAGTCCGAGACGCATCTGAACATCGTCGAAGTGCGCAAGCCGGAGATCGACGCGACCTTGGTCGCCCAGTCGATCGCCCAGCAGCTCGAGCGCCGCATCGCGTTCCGCCGCGCCATGAAGCGTGCCGTGCAGTCGGCGATGCGCCTCGGTGCCGAAGGCATCCGCATCAACTGCGCCGGCCGTCTCGGCGGCGCCGAGATCGCGCGCATGGAATGGTATCGCGAAGGCCGCGTGCCGCTGCATACGCTGCGTGCCGACGTCGACTACGGCACGGCCGAGGCGAATACGGCCTACGGCATCTGCGGCGTCAAGGTCTGGGTGTTCAAGGGCGAAATCCTCGAGCACGACCCGATGGCTTCGGAGCGCCGCGCCACCGAGGGCGATCATGCGCATGGCGGTGGTGGTGAGCGCGAACGCGGTCGCCGTCGCGAAAACGCGTAAGACATTTAGGAATTTGGAGTTAGAACGATGCTGCAGCCAAAGCGCACAAAGTTCCGCAAGCAGTTCAAGGGCCGCATCCACGGTACCGCCAAGGGCGGCACCAACCTGGATTTCGGTGGTTTCGGACTGAAGGCGCTTGAGCCGAACCGCGTCACCGCGCGTGAGATCGAGGCGGCCCGCCGCGCGATCACCCGCGAGATGAAGCGTGCCGGCCGCGTGTGGATCCGTATCTTCCCGGACGTGCCGGTGACGTCGAAGCCGACCGAAGTCCGTATGGGTAAGGGCAAGGGCGCGGTCGACTACTGGGCGGCACGCGTCAAGCCGGGCCGCATCATGTTCGAGATCGACGGCGTCAACGAGGAAACCGCCCGTGAGGCGCTGCGTCTCGGCGCGGCCAAGCTCTCGGTCAGGACGCGCTTCGTACAGCGCATCGCAGAATAAGGACGGGCTGATCATGAAAGCCGAAGACATCCGGACCAAGACCCAGGACCAGCTGACCGACGACCTGGCCAGCCTGAAGAAGGAGCAGTTCAACCTGCGCTTTCAGAAGGCCACCGGCCAGCTTGAGAAGACCGCGCGCGTGAGGCAGGTCCGCAAGGACATTGCGCGTATCAAGACCATCGCTGCGGAAAAGTCCGCGGCCAAGAAGGCTTAAGGACGAAAACCATGCCAAAGCGCATTCTGCAGGGCACCGTCGTCAGCGACAAGAACGAGAAGACGGTTGTCGTCAAGGTCGAACGGCGCTTCACGCATCCCGTGATGAAGAAGACCGTGCGCATGACCAAGAAGTACAAGGCGCACGACGAGAACAACGCCCACAAGGTCGGCGATCAGGTGTTCATCCAGGAATCGAAGCCGATTTCCAAGGACAAGCGCTGGGTCGTGGTGTCTTCGGACCAGGCCTGATCAGGGCCAACGAAACGAATTTTGGACAGACCGGGGAGGGGTGAGAAACCCGTCCCGTTAGAAAAGAAGAAGGCGGCCAGTCATGATTCAGATGCAAACAAACCTCGACGTCGCGGATAATTCCGGCGCCCGTCGTGTCATGTGCATCAAGGTGCTGGGCGGCTCGAAGCGGAAATACGCTTCCGTGGGCGACATCATCGTGGTGTCGATCAAGGAAGCCATCCCGCGCGGCCGCGTCAAGAAGGGCGATGTGATGAAGGCGGTCGTGGTTCGCACGGCCAAGGACATCCGCCGCCCGGACGGCAGCGTGATCCGTTTCGACAAGAACGCAGCCGTTCTCGTCGACAACAAGAAAGAGCCGATCGGCACGCGTATCTTCGGACCGGTTCCGCGCGAACTCCGCGCCAAGAACCACATGAAGATCATCTCGCTCGCGCCTGAAGTGCTGTAAGGAGCCGGACCAATGCAGAAGATTAGAAAAGGCGACAAGGTCGTCGTGCTGGCCGGCAAGGACAAGGGCCGTTCGGGCGAAGTCCTCTCGGTACAGCCGAAGGACGACACCGCGCTGGTGCGCGGCGTCAACCTGATCCGTCGTCACCAGAAGCAGTCCCAGTCCCAAGAGGGCGGGATCATCACCAAGGAAGCGCCGATCCAGCTGTCGAACATCGCGCTGGCCGACCCCAAGGATGGCAAGCCGACCCGCGTCGGCTTCATCTTCCAGAAGGACGGCAAGAAGGTGCGCGTCGCCAAGCGCTCGGGAGAAGTCATCAATGGCTAAGGCTCAAACCAAGCAGGCAACTGCCCAGAACACGCCGCGCCTCAAGCAGGTCTACAACGAGACCATCCGCAAGGCGCTGCAGGAGCAGTTCGGCTACGAGAACGAGATGCAGGTTCCGCGCATCGACAAGATCGTGCTGAACATGGGCGTCGGCGAGGCGACCGGCGATTCGAAGAAGCCTTCGATCGCGGCGGAAGACCTTGCGATGATCGCCGGCCAGAAGGCCGTCGTCACCCGCGCCCGCAACTCGATCGCCGGCTTCAAGGTCCGCGAGAAGATGCCGATCGGCGCCAAGGTCACGCTGCGCAAGGAACGCATGTACGAGTTCCTCGACCGCCTCGTGAACATCGCACTCCCGCGCGTCCGCGACTTCCGCGGACTTAATCCGAAGAGCTTCGATGGCCGTGGCAACTATGCCATGGGCATCAAGGAACACATCGTGTTTCCGGAGATCAACTACGACAAGGTTGATCAGATCTGGGGCATGGACGTCATCGTTTGTACGACTGCGAAGACGGACGACGAAGCCAGGGCATTGCTCAAGGCCTTCAACTTCCCCTTCCGCCAGTAACGGCAGCGAGAAAAGGAAAAATCTGAAATGGCAAAGACCAGCTCAGTCGAGAAGAACAACAGGCGCCGCAAGCTTGCGGACCAGTTCGCTGCCAAGCGCGAGGTGCTCAAGGCGATCATCATGGATCAGTCCAAGCCGATGGAAGAGCGCTTCCGCGCCCAGCTGAAGCTTTCGGCGCTGCCGCGCAACTCGGCCAAGACCCGCATCCGCAACCGCTGCGAAGTCACCGGACGTCCGCGTGCCTATTATCGCAAGCTCAAAGTATCGCGTATCGCGCTTCGTGATCTCGGCAATAACGGCCAGATCCCGGGCCTGGTCAAGTCGAGCTGGTAAGGAGGACATAACATGTCATTGAGCGATCCTCTCGGCGATATGCTGACCCGCATCCGCAACGCGTATGGCCGCAAGAAGTCGAGCGTTTCGACGCCGGCCTCGCGCCTGCGTACCCGCGTCCTCGACGTGCTGAAGGCGGAAGGCTATATCCGCGACTACAGCCAGACCGACTTCGACAACGGCAAGTCCGAAATCGAGATCGAGCTGAAGTATTTCGATGGTGCGCCGGTGGTGCGCGAAATCGCTCGGGTCTCGAAGCCCGGCCGCCGCGTCTACGTTTCGGCCAAGTCGATACCGCACGTCGCCAACGGCCTCGGCATCGCCATCCTTTCGACGCCGAAGGGCGTGATGGCCGACCACGAAGCGCGTGAACAGAATGTCGGCGGGGAAATCCTCTGCCAGATCTTCTGATCTGGTATGTGACCCGGTTGGAAACAGGTTTTCGAGATCTAGTCCCGAAAGCCGAGACCTGAAACAAGAGAAGTGACGAGGACAACAAAATGTCTCGTATTGGAAAGAAACCCGTTTCGCTGCCGCAGGGCGTGACCGCGACCGTCAACGGCCAGACCGTGACGGCGAAGGGTCCGAAGGGCGAGCTGAAGTTCGTGGTGAACGACGAAGTGCTGGTCAAGATGGAAGGCAGCGAGATCGCTGTCCAGCCGCGCGACCAGACCAAGACTGCCCGTTCCAAGTGGGGCATGTCGCGCACGCAGATCGTCAACATCCTGCAGGGCGTCAAGGACGGCTTCGAAAAGAAGCTCGAGATCACCGGCGTCGGCTATCGTGCCGCCATGCAGGGCAAGAACCTGCAGCTGGCGCTCGGCTTCAGCCATGACGTCGTCTACGAGACGCCGCAGGGCGTGACGATTTCGGTGCCGAAGCCGACGGAAATCACGGTGACCGGCATCGACAAGCAGCAGGTCGGCCAGGTTGCCGCCGAGATCCGCGAGTATCGCAGCCCCGAGCCCTACAAGGGCAAGGGTGTCCGCTATGCCGGCGAGAAGATCGTCCGCAAGGAAGGCAAGAAGAAGTAATTTTAACGCCGCGGGGAGCGGTCGCGGGAGGCTTGTCCTACCGCATATGGTTGCCCCCGTTTTTTGAAGGCAAGGAACTGATATCATGGGCTCGAAAGAATCCACCCAACGCCGCGCCCAGCGCGTCCGCCGCCAGATCAAGAAGGTTGCCGGCGATCGTCCGCGCTTGTCGGTCCATCGCACATCGAAGAACATCTACGTCCAGGTGATCGATGACGCCAAGGGCCACACGATCGCGGCTGCTTCGACGCTCGAGAAGGAGCTCAAGGGTTCGCTCAAGACCGGCGCCGACACGGCGGCGGCCGCTGCCATCGGCAAGCTGATCGCCGAGCGTGCCTCGAAGGCCGGCGTCAAGGAAGTCGTCTTCGACCGCGGCGCCTACATCTACCACGGCCGTGTCAAGGCGCTTGCCGAGGCTGCCCGTGAAGGTGGTCTGAGCTTCTAAAAACGAAATTCGCCCCCGGCGACCCACAGAGGCGCCGGATATCATCATCAACCGTGCTTCCGGAAAAAAACAAGGAACAGGATATGGCACAGGAACGTAGGGATGGCGGCCGCGGCCGTGATCGCGAAGAGCGCGACGACGGCATGGTCGACAAGCTCGTCCACATCAACCGTGTCGCCAAAGTCGTCAAGGGCGGCCGGCGCTTCGGCTTTGCGGCACTTGTCGTCGTCGGCGACCAGAAGGGCCGCGTCGGCTTCGGCCACGGCAAGGCGCGCGAAGTGCCGGAGGCGATCCGCAAGGCGACCGAATCGGCCAAGCGCGACATGATCTTCGTGCCGCTGCGCTCAGGCCGCACGCTGCACCACGACGTCGAGGGACGCTGGGGTGCGGGACGCGTTCTGCTGCGCGCCGCCAAGCAAGGTACCGGCATCATCGCCGGCGGCCCGATGCGCGCCGTTTTCGAGACGCTCGGCATGCATGACGTGGTCGCCAAGTCGATGGGTTCTTCGAACCCCTACAACATGGTTCGTGCCACTTTCGACGCGCTGAAGAGCCAGATGCATCCGAAGGATGTGGCTGCAGCGCGCGGCATCAAGTATTCGACCCTTCAGGCCCGCCGCGGCACCGCCGTTGCGGCTGAAGAATAGTCGACGCTGACCAGGGATTTGACCATGGCCAAGAAAGCAACCAAGACCATCACCGTCGAGCAGATCGGTTCGCCGATCCGCCGGCCGAAGGAGCAGCGCGCAACGCTGGTCGGCCTCGGCCTCAACAAGATGCACAAGCAGCGCACGCTGGAGGATACGCCCTCGGTGCGCGGCATGATCGCTGCCGTCCAGCATCTCGTCCGCGTCGTGGACGAGGGCTGAACCAGAGCGCAGGAGAACCCAGATGAAACTCAATGATCTGCGTGACAAGGACGGCGCGACGCACTCCAAGAAGCGTCTCGGCCGTGGCATCGGCTCCGGTTCGGGCAAGACCGCCGGTCGCGGCGTCAAGGGCCAGAAGGCGCGCTCCGGCGTCGCCGTCAACGGCTTCGAGGGTGGCCAGATGCCGCTCTACCGCCGCCTGCCGAAGCGCGGCTTCAACAATATCTTCGCCAAGAGCTTCACCGTCGTGTCGCTGGCCCGCATCCAGGCGGCGCTCGATGCCAAGAAGCTCGACGCCAAGACAGTTGTAACGGCCGAGGCGCTGGTTGCGGCTGGCGTCATCCGTCGCGTCAAGGACGGCGTGCGCATCCTTTCAGACGGCGACATCAAGGCCAAGCTTGCCTTCGACGTGGCCGGAGCCTCCAAGGCCGCGATCGAGAAGATCGAAAAGGCCGGCGGCTCGGTGAAGCTGCCTGAGAAGGCAGCCGCCGAGTAACGGCAATTTGAAGCACGGCCGGCAAAGGTGGAATTCGGTTTTGCCTGCGGTCGTGCTTTGATCCGATAGATGTGACGGCCGCATCAACGCGGCCGCTTGCATGTTTGCAGTCCGGAGCTTATCTCGTGAGTTTCGGTGACACGCGCCGCCTGAGCTGCGGGCATCGAGCGTGACCAAGCGGAGAATCAGGCATGGCTTCGGCTGCTGAACAACTAGCCTCGAATCTGAATTTTTCGGCCTTCGCCAAGGCCGAGGATCTGAAGAAGCGCATCTGGTTCACCATCGGCGCGCTGCTCGTCTACCGTCTTGGCACCTATATCCCGCTGCCCGGCATCAATCCGGACGCCTTTGCCCACGCCTTCTCGTCGCAGAGCAAGGGCGTGCTTGGCATGTTCAATATGTTTGCAGGCGGTGCCGTGCAGCGCATGGCGATCTTTGCCCTCGGCATCATGCCCTATATCTCCGCCTCCATCATCATGCAGCTGATGACCTCGGTCATTCCGTCGCTGGAAGCGCTGAAGAAGGAAGGCGAGCAGGGCCGCAAGATTATCAACCAGTATACGCGCTACGGGACCGTGCTTCTGGCGCTGGTCCAGGCCTACGGCATTTCGGTCGGGCTCGAGGGCGGAAACGGCATCGTCAACGATCCCGGCATCTTTTTCCGCATCTCGACCGTCGTCACGCTGGTCGGCGGCACCATGTTCCTGATGTGGCTCGGCGAGCAGATCACCGCCCGCGGCATCGGCAACGGCATTTCGCTGATCATCTTCTCCGGCATTGTCGCCGGCCTGCCGCGCGCCATCTCCGGTACCTTGGAGCTAGGCCGCACCGGAGCGCTGTCGACCGGCCTGATCCTGGCGATCATCGTGCTCGCCATTATCGTTATCGGCCTGATCGTCTTTTTCGAGCGCGCCCAGCGCCGCCTGCTGATTCAGTACCCCAAGCGCCAGGTCGGCAATCGCATGTTCCAGGGCGATACCTCGCATCTGCCGCTGAAGCTCAACACATCCGGCGTCATTCCGCCGATCTTCGCTTCGTCGCTATTGCTGCTGCCGGCGACCGTCGCCGGTTTCTCGCAGACGACGAACATGCCCGCTTGGGCCAGCACCATCCTGGCGTCGCTCGGTCATGGCCAGCCGCTCTACATGGCCTTCTACGCGGCGATGATCGTGTTCTTCGCCTTCTTCTACACGGCGATCGTCTTCAACCCAAAGGACACCGCGGACCAATTGAAGAAGCATTCGGGCTTCATCCCGGGCTATCGCCCGGGCGAGCGCACCGCGGACTATATTGACTATGTGCTCACCCGCATCACCGTCGTCGGCGCCATCTATCTGGTGCTGGTGTGTCTGCTGCCCGAGTTCCTGATTTCAGCGACTGGCGTACCGTTCTACCTTGGTGGCACTTCGCTCCTGATCGTGGTCAGTGTAACGCTCGATACGGTGGCGCAGATTCAGGGTCACCTGATCGCGCACCAGTATGAGGGCCTGATCAAGAAGTCGAAGCTGCGCGGGGGGAAAAAGGCCAGATGAGGTTGATATTGCTTGGACCGCCGGGGGCGGGCAAGGGGACACAAGCACTGAGACTGGTAGAACGACACGGCATCCCACAGCTTTCCACGGGGGACATGCTGCGTGCTGCTGTCCAGGCCGGCACCGAAGTCGGCAAGCGCGCCAAAGCGGTGATGGACGCTGGCGAACTGGTGTCCGACGCTATCGTCAACGCCATTGTGGCCGAGCGCATCGATCAAGCTGATTGCGCAAACGGCTTCATCCTTGACGGGTATCCCCGAACTCTGGTGCAAGCGGACGCCGTTGAGGAAATGCTGTCGGATCGCGGACTAGAGCTAGACGCGGTCATCGAATTTGTCGTCGACGATAAGGCGCTGGTTGGCCGAATCGTCAAGCGCGCCGAAGAAGCCAAGGCCGCAGGCCTGCCGGTGCGCAAGGACGACAGTCCAGCGGTGTTCGAAGAACGCTTGAGGGAATATTACAAGAAAACCTCGCCGCTGATCGGCTACTACTACGCCAAGGGCAAACTCAGGGGCGTCGATGGCATGGCCGACATCGATGCGGTGACGCAGCAGATCGAGGCGGTGCTCAGGGCAACGACCCGGACAGTTGGCCAGCCGGCCGGCTAGAGAATCGAACGATTGCGCTTGACTGGAGCGGTCCGCTGGGGTATGGCGGCCCGTCTTCCTATCAGGCATGAGGCTTGCTTGTCCGCAAGGGCAAGGCAGGCCGCTTTGAACTGGAAACTCCCGCAAGGGCCGGCCTCCACCGGACGCGGGGCAACTTGAAGCGCCGGCTCGCCCGGCCTATATGGAGAAGAGAAGAACATGGCTCGTATAGCCGGCGTCAACATTCCGACCAACAAGCGCGTTGTCATTGCGCTTCAATACATTCACGGCATTGGCAAGAAGTTCGCCCAGGAGATCGTCGACAAGGTCGGCATCCCGGCCGAGCGCCGCGTCAACCAACTGACCGACGCGGAAGTGCTGCAGATCCGCGAGACCATCGACCGCGACTACCAGGTCGAGGGCGACCTGCGCCGCGAAGTGTCGATGAACATCAAGCGGCTCATGGACCTCGGCTGCTACCGCGGCCTGCGTCACCGTCGCTCGCTGCCGGTTCGTGGCCAGCGCACGCACACCAATGCGCGCACCCGTAAGGGCCCGGCCAAGTCGATTGCCGGAAAGAAGAAGTAATTTAGGGCAGTAAGGGGGTAGGGCAGTAAGGCAATAGGGACGGCAGACATACTGCCCTACTGCCATATTCCCCTACTGCCTTCTCCCTGGTGGAGCCGCTGGCATTACGGCGGTGTAGAGATCAACTGAAAGGACTATCATGGCCAAGGAAGCCGCTCGTGTTCGCCGTCGCGAACGCAAGAATATCTCGTCGGGCGTTGCCCACGTCAATTCGACCTTCAACAACACGATGATCACCATCACCGACGCACAGGGCAATTCGATTGCCTGGTCGTCGGCCGGAGCACAAGGCTTCAAGGGATCGCGCAAGTCGACCCCTTTCGCTGCCCAGATGGCTGCCGAAGATGTTGCCAAGAAGGCTCAGGAACACGGCATGCGCATGCTCGAGGTCGAGGTCTGTGGACCCGGCTCCGGTCGTGAATCGGCGTTGCGCGCACTGCAGGCAGCAGGGTTCACCATCACCTCGATCCGTGATGTGACGCCGATCCCGCACAACGGCTGCCGTCCGCGCAAGAAGCGCCGCGTCTAAAGAATTTACCGAACGCCGCGCGAGCGCCTCAAGGGCGCTCCTCCACGGCATTCCAGGTCGCCCGCCACGATTGGATGGTGGCGGGACAACGGAAGGAAAGCACTATGATCCAGAAAAATTGGCAAGAACTGATCAAGCCGAACAAGATCGAGTTCTCGTCGAAGAAGAAGACGCTGACCACGCTGGTCGCCGAGCCGCTCGAGCGCGGCTTCGGCCTCACCCTAGGCAACGCGCTGCGCCGGGTGCTTCTGTCTTCGCTGCGTGGCGCGGCTGTAACCGCCGTGCAGATCGACGGCGTTCTGCATGAATTCTCGTCCATCGCCGGCGTCCGCGAGGACGTGACCGACATCGTTTTGAACATCAAGGAAATCGCCATCCGCATGGAAGGCGACGGCCCCAAGCGCATGGTCGTCCGCAAGCAGGGACCGGGCGCGGTTCTCGCCGGCGACATCCAGACGGTCGGCGACGTCGAGATCCTCAATCCCGACCACGTCATCTGCACGTTGGACGAAGGCGCTGAAATCCGCATGGAATTCACCGTCGATACCGGCAAGGGCTATGTGCCGGCCGACCGTAACCGCGCCGAGGACGCGCCGATCGGGCTGATCCCCGTCGACAGCCTGTATTCGCCGGTCAAGAAGGTCTCCTACAAGGTCGAGAACACGCGCGAGGGCCAGGTTCTCGACTATGACAAGCTGACCATGACCATCGAGACCGACGGTTCGATTTCGGGCGAGGACGCGGTGGCCTTCGCCGCTCGCATCCTGCAGGACCAGCTCGGCCTGTTCGTCAATTTCGACGAGCCGCAGAAGGAAGTCGCTGCCGAACAGGTTACCGAGCTTGCCTTCAACCCGGCGCTGCTCAAGAAGGTCGACGAACTCGAGCTTTCGGTGCGTTCGGCCAACTGCCTGAAGAACGATAACATCGTCTATATCGGCGATCTGATCCAGAAGACCGAAGCCGAGATGCTGCGCACCCCGAACTTCGGCCGCAAATCGCTGAACGAGATCAAGGAAGTCCTGGCGGCGATGGGCCTTCATCTCGGCATGGAAGTGCCGGACTGGCCGCCGGAAAACATCGAAGACCTCGCCAAGCGTTACGAAGATCAATATTAAGCATGATCCCGAACCGAAGGTCAGCGCAGCAAAAAGTTGCAGACTTTTCGGACAAGATCATGCGGCTAACCAACTGAGGCTCAGGCCTCTTGAAACCGCAATGAAGGAGAAGAGCCATGCGCCACGGATTTAAAGGCCGCCGGTTCGCCCGCAGCATAAGCCATCGCAAGTCGATGTTTGCCAACCTTGCCGTGTCGCTTATCGAGCACGAGCAGATCCTCACCACGCTGCCGAAGGCGAAGGATTTGCGTCCGATCGTCGAAAAGCTGGTGACGCTCGGCAAGCGCGGCGACCTGCACGCCCGCCGCCAGGTTATTGCCCAGATCGGCAATGAAGGCGTCGTCAAGCGCCTGTTCGATACCATCGCGCCGCGCTACGCCACCCGCAACGGCGGCTATCTGCGCATCATGAAGGCCGGCTTCCGCCACGGTGACAATGCCGCAATGGCGGTCATCGAATTCGTCGACCGCGACACCTCGGCCAAGGGCGCCGGCGACCGTGCCCGCATCGAGGCCGAAGGCACCGAAGAGGAAGCCGCAGCCGCATAAGGCTTGGTTTTTCCCGAGAGAGTTTAAGGGGCCCGAGGGCCCCTTTTTCGTTGATGTGGCGACCTCTTACCTCGCAACGTTGAGGTAGTCTCTTCCGCCTATTGACTTCCAATCAATCGCATTTGTTATCCTCTTGATTGCCGGAAATGAATAAGAATAAATGCTGTCGACCTCCGTTCGATGATCGATATCGCGTATCAATTGGGACACAGTCACGCCGTTCAGATATTTTTCGGCGTCCCGATCTTTGATGAAGTCAGTATCAACGCGGAAATAAATCTGAATGGGACCCGCGCAGATATTCAGGTCGATATCATTCATCGATGCGACGTAGAACACCATAGCCTCTTCTGGTGTCCACAGGCCCGCGTCCAGGAATTCCGATGGCTTTGTTCTGCTGTCGAACCCATCCATTGAAAGAGCAAATTCGTCTGTTATTCGTTTGCTCTTGCCGCGAATTTCATACACATGTTCGATCTGAAACCAATTCAGCACATGTGGCGGGTCTTTGTCGAACGAGGCCTCAAGCGTTCCGTAAAACCAGTACTCGGGCACCGCCTCCGCATACTCGGTCAGCCAGCCGTCCGGCGCACCGAACGCTTCGGCAATTTCGATCATTTTCATGCCTGGGACAACAGGGCCCAAAGTGCCGGTCTTCAAAAAATCACGGAATGACAGGAGCTGTTTTTTCATGAGGGTCGACAAGGCTTTCCGGTTGCGAGCTCACCTATAGCTGCTTTGGCGCCCAAAATAATCGGATTTCAGCGGCTTAGCCTTTCATTTTGCACAATCGTCAGGACAATGGCGCCCGACTTGGAGGATTCGGAATGCGCATCAAACGGCTGCCCCTTGTTCTGATCTGCGCCTTTACGGCGCTGGCGATCGTGCCGGCGGCCAGGCACGCGCTGGCCGAGGAGACCAAGACCGACCCCGGCCTGTCCGATGTTTTGACCGACCTGCTGCATGGCGTCGAAGGCGAAAACGCCACTTCCGGCCCCGACAAGCGGGTGCCGTTCGGCCGCGAGGAGGTGCAACTGTCCTTCGCGCCGCTGGTCAACCAGACAGCGCCGGCCGTGGTCAATGTCTACGCCTCGCAAACCGCCAAGGTGACGTCGCCCTTCGACGGCGATCCGTTCTTCGAGGAGTTCTTCGGCCGCTCGCAGCCGCGCGCGCAGTCTTCGCTCGGTTCGGGGGTGCTGGTCGATCCCACCGGCGTCGTGGTCACCAATTTCCACGTCGTCAAGAACGCTGACCAGGTCAAGGTAGCGACCGCCGACGGGCGCGAATTCGACAGCAAGGTGCTGCTCAAGGATGAGACGCTCGACCTCGCCGTGCTCAAGATTTCTTCTGACAAGCCGTTCCCGGTGATCGCTATCGGCGATTCCGACGCGCTCGAGGTCGGCGATCTGGTGCTGGCGATCGGCAATCCATTCGGTGTCGGCCAGACCACCACCAGCGGCATCATTTCGGCCGTGGCGCGCAGCCATATCGGCGTCTCCGATTCCAGCTTCTTCATCCAGACCGACGCCGCCATCAACCCCGGCAATTCCGGTGGCGCGCTGGTCAACATGGGAGGGCAGCTGATCGGCATCAACACGGCGATCTATAGCCGTAGCGGCGGCTCGATCGGCATCGGCTTTGCCATCCCTTCGAACATGGTTCGCGCCTTCGCCGACGCGGCCAAGGCCGGGCTCGACTTCTTCGAGCGGCCGTATGCCGGTGCCGAGTTCGAGGCGGTGACGCCGCAGATTGCCGAATCGCTCGGCATGGACAAACCGACCGGTGCGCTGGTTTCTTCGGTCGAAGAGGCGGGACCCGCCGCCAAGGCAGGGCTCAAGCCGGGCGACGTAGTGCTGTCGCTCAACGGCAAGCCGGTCGAGAGCGTCGGGGCGCTGGACTACCGGATGGCGACGCTGTCGATTGGTACGAATGCCAGCTTCGGCGTTCTGAGCAAGGGTCAGCAGGCGACGATGGACATCGCGCTGGAACGGCCGCCTGAGGGCGCCAAAGCTGCGGAACTCACATTGCGCGGCCGCAGCCCGTTCTCCGGTGCCAAGGTTGCTGAACTGTCGCCACGGCTTGCCCAACGGCTCGGTCTGCGCACCGATGTCAAAGGCGTCACCGTGGTCGACATCAACCGCGATTCGCCTGCTGCCGATTTTGGCTTCCAGCCAGGCGACATCGTGCGTGAGGTCAATGGCCTGACGATCGACAAGGCGGCGACCCTGGAACAGGTAGCCCAGCAGGATACGCGCTGGTGGCGCTTTACCGTCGAGCGCGGCGGGCAGATACTGCGCCAGGTGTTGCGTTACTGAGCCCGACCGTCAGCATGATCGGACTCCAGGCAGAAGAAGTTGCATGGCCGATCTGTTCAGTGTCGACGAACCGGAAAAGACGCCGCCCGGCAGGCCGCTGGCGGACCGTCTGCGCCCGAAGAACCTTGGCGAGGTCGTCGGCCAGGAGCATCTGACCGGACCCGACGGCGCGCTGACGCGGCTGATCGGTTCCGGCTCGCTCGGCTCGATGATTTTCTGGGGCCCGCCCGGCACTGGCAAGACCACGGTCGCACGGCTGCTTGCCGGCGAGACAAGCCTCGCCTTCGAACAGATATCGGCGGTGTTTTCCGGCGTTGCCGACCTGAAGAAAGTGTTCGAGGCAGCGAAGCTGCGCCGCTCGAACGGCCGCCAGACGCTGCTGTTCGTCGACGAGATCCATCGCTTCAACCGCGCCCAGCAGGACAGTTTTCTGCCCGTGATGGAAGACGGCACCGTCGTGCTGGTCGGCGCCACCACGGAGAATCCGTCCTTCGAGCTTAACGCCGCGCTTTTGTCGCGCGCGCGTGTGCTGGTCTTTCACTCACTCGGCGAGGACAGTATTGCCAAGCTGCTGGCGCGGGCCGAACAGGCAGAGGGCAGGCCGCTGCCGCTCGATGAAGACGCGCGGGCGATGCTCATCCGCATGAGCGACGGCGACGGCCGCGCGGCATTGACGCTCGCCGAAGAGGTCTGGCGCGCAGCGAAATCAAAGGAGGTGTTCGGTGCCGAAGCTCTGCAGCGCATCGTCCAGCGCCGCGCGCCGATCTACGACAAGGGACAGGACGGCCACTACAATTTGATCTCCGCCTTGCACAAATCGGTGCGCGGCTCCGACCCCGACGCGGCACTCTACTATCTGGCCCGCATGTTCGACGCCGGCGAAGATCCGCTTTATCTCGGGCGCCGGTTGGTGCGCATGGCGATGGAGGATATCGGGCTGGCCGACCCGCAGGCGCTCGTCGTCGCTAACGCCGCCAAGGACGCCTATGACTATCTGGGCTCGCCCGAGGGCGAACTGGCCTTCGCCGAGGCGACCGTCTATCTCGCCACCGCGCCGAAATCCAATGCAGTCTATACCGCGTTCAAGGCCGCCACACAGGCGGCGAAGGAATTCGGTTCGCTGCTGCCGCCCAAGCACATTCTCAATGCTCCGACCAAGCTGATGAAACAGGAAGATTACGGCGCCGGCTATCGCTACGACCACGACGAGCCCGACGCTTTTTCCGGCCAGGACTATTTTCCGGAGAAGATGGGAAGGCAGACATTCTACGACCCGCCCGAGCGCGGCTTCGAGCGCGATATCAGGAAGCGGCTGGATTATTGGGCGAAGCTGCGCAGCGAGCGGGAAAAGTAGCTGCCAGTCGCACACTGGTGTGATCGCCGTTGTCTGGCGGGATAAAAAACCCTATCAAGATGCGCCTTCGGCCGGCGGACAGGCCAGAAACGTACCGACGATATTCAGAACGGAATCGCGCCTGGCGCGTGGAAAAATGACAAAAAAAACTCGCAAGACCCTCCGGAAGTTCGCCATAGCGATCCCGCTGCTGGCGCTCGGCTTCTATTTCATTCCCATCCTGACGACAATTTTCATTGTCCTCGGCCTGATCGACGTGTTGCGAAACGACAACAAGAACTGGGCCCTGTTCAGTGGTTATTTCCTCGGCAACGGCATCTTCACCTGGCTGCTTTCGCCCTTCAATCTGCTGGTCGATCTGCTGTGCTACAGAAACCGCGGTGTCTGGAAACTGGACCAGTTTCCTCCGGACTATCAGCGTGAGGTCAACGAGGTTCTCGACGTCTTCAAAGCGCGCAAGGACGAGATCATCGCCGATATCGACGCCAATTTCGGCAGCGGCCGGCGCGGCATGTATGTCTACCAGTGGTATGGCAAGCACAAAATCGACAACGTTGCCGAATTCAACAAGGATTTCAAATACATCAAGACCATCGCTGTGTCGGTGTTCAGGGGCAGGGAATCGACCTCCTGGCATTTCGGACCGCTGCGGCTCAGCCTGCGCATTCTCTACAATCTTCTCCCGGTGAAGGCCGAGGTTTTCGTCGAGTGCAACAACGCCAGGAACTACTGGCACGACAATCCGCTCTATATTTTCGACGACACGCTGCTGCACCGATCGGTCAACGAATATGATGGGCGCCGCTACTGCGTGTTCATGGACATCATCCGGCCATCGCCATTTCCCGGCCTGATCGCCGCTCTTCTCGCCATCGTTTCGGTCAGCGTCGAGCGCATCAATGCCATGTTCTACAAGAACTGGAAGATGATCGGCTCCAGCAAGCCGAAGAAGGCCGGAGCCGCCTGACACCATGGTGTGACCGGCGCGAGGGAGCACGATGTATCATCTGTTGCTTGTCTGCCTTGGTGGCGCGATCGGTGCAATGGCCCGCTTCTTCCTGTCCGGCTTCGTCGCCCGCCGGGTCGGCGAGACCTTTCCCTGGGGCACTATGGCCGTCAATGTCTCGGGAGCGTTTGCAATCGGTGTCGTTGCGCATGCGGTGGCGCGCGACGGCATGCCCGCCATCTGGGCCTTTACCGTTACCGGCGGTCTCGGCTGCTATACCACGGTTTCTTCCTTCAGCCTGCAGACGCTGGCGCTGGCGCGCGAGGGCGAATGGCGGCGCGCCGGCGGAAATGTGCTGCTTTCGGTTTTTCTGAGCCTCGGCGGCGTGACGCTGGGCTTTGCCGCCGGAAGTCTTCTGATTGGCGGCGGGGCGCGGTGAGCGGCCCGCGGAAGCTCCGCCACGACGGGACGGACACTGCCGCGGCAGGGCATGCGGCGCGCCTCATTGGCCGTCGCAGAACCAACGAAACGGTTCGGCTCTATGCGACCGTGGCCGCAGGCAGCATGATCGGCGGTGTGTTGCGGGCGCTTGCCTCATCGACGAGCACTGCCCTGTGGGGCGCTGGATTTCCCTTCGGCACGCTCCTCGTCAATTTTGTTGGCTCGTTCCTCATCGGCTTCTACGCGACATTGACGGGACCGGATGGTCGCGTCTTCGCCGGTCCGCTGCAACGTCAATTCTTCATGGCCGGCTTCTGCGGCGGCCTGACGACCTTCTCCGCTTTCAGCCTTGAAACACTCATCCTCGCGCAAGCCGGGAGGTTTGTGGCGGCGGGACTCAATATCGCGATCTCCGTGGTGGCCTGGCTTGCCGCCGTCTGGCTTGGCCACATCTTTGCAGTTCGGCTCAACCGGCTGAGAGGGTCCAGGCAATGAAGATACCAACACAGGCCCAATTGCTGCGCATCTTTATCGGCGAAAACGACAGGGCAGATGGCCGTCCGCTGTATGAGGTTATTGTACTGAGGGCCCGCGAAATGCAGATAGCCGGCGCGACCGTCCTGCGCGGCGCGATGGGGTTCGGCCATTCCAGCCGGCTTCACACCACGAAGATCCTCCGCCTATCGGAGGATCTGCCACTCGTCATCGAGATCGTCGATGACGAGGAAAAATTGGCCGCTTTCCTGCCCGTGCTTGAAACAATCATGACAAGTGGTTTGATTACGCTGGAGAAAGTTCAGGTTCTGCAATATGGAACCGACAACGAATAAGCGAGTGAGATTGCGGGTACCGGCGAATGCCGTTGCATGCCTGCAAAACGGCGATTGGAATCATGGCAGGCGTTGAACAGATCACAGTGGACGCCGGCGAGGCGGGCATGCGGCTCGATCGCTGGTTCAAGAGCCATTTCCCCGGTCTCGGTTTCGGTCATCTGCAGAAGCTGCTGCGTTCCGGCCAGATCCGCGTCGACGGCGGCAGGGTGAAGGCCGATACCCGCGTCGAAGCCGGCCAGACGGTGCGTGTGCCGCCGCTCGAAGTGGACAAGAAAGGCGAAAGCCCGCTCACCGGTCATTCGATCCGCAACCAGGGCGACGCCGACGTTTTGGCAAAGATGCTGATCCATGAGGACCCGAAGGTCTTCGTCTTCAACAAGCCGGCCGGCCTGGCAGTGCAGGGCGGCTCGGGCGTCACCCGCAACGTCGACGACATGCTGGAAGCCTGGCGCAACCAGAAGGGCGAGAAGCCGCGCCTGGTGCACCGGCTCGACCGCGATACGTCGGGTGTGCTGGTTGTCGCCCGTACAAGGCTCGCCGCCATGAAGCTCGCCGAAGCGTTCCGGGCGCGTGAGACGAAGAAAACCTACTGGGCGCTGGTCAAGGGCGTGCCGCCGAAGCGCGAGGACAAGATCTCGACCTGGCTGATCAAGGAACCGACGCCCGACGGCGATCGTGTGCGTATCGCCAAGCATGGCGAAAAGGGCGCCGATCACGCCGTCTCCTATTACCGCATAGTCGAGCAGGCGGCGCAGACGCTGTCCTGGCTGGAAATGGAACCCTATACCGGGCGCACCCACCAGCTTCGCGTCCATGCCGCCCATATCGGTTGCCCGATCATCGGCGACCCCAAATATTTCGAGGCCGACACCAATTGGGATTTTCCAGGCGGCATGCAGAACCGGCTGCATCTGCACGCGCGCCGCATCGTTATCCCGCATCCCGACAAGGGCTTTGTCGACGTCACCGCACCGATGCCGCCGCATATGCGCCAGAGCTGGAACCTGCTCGGTTTCGACGAGCAGAGTGCCGGGGACTAGCGCTGGTGGGCGTCGCCACAGAAACCCTCGACCGCCGTGACGCGGTCGATCTGGCAGCAGCCGCCATCATGGTTGGGCTGACTTTTTCCTGGGGATTGAACTACGTCGCCGCCAAGATCTCCTATGCCGGCTACGATCCCGTTTTCCTGTCGATCGCACGGTCGGTGATCGGCGGCCTGTGTGTTTTCGGCTGGTGCCGCTGGCGCGGCATTGCGCTGTTCACGCCCGACAAGACCCTCGTCGCCGGCATTCTGGCCGGCGCGCTTTTCGGTTTCGAGTTCCTGTTTCTCTATGTCGGGCTCGAGCACACCACTGTCGTGCGCAACACTTTGCTGGTCAACACCATGCCGTTCTGGATGCTGGTCGGCGGTCATTTCCTGCTGGGCGAAAGCGTCACGGCACGCAAGCTCGTTGGTCTTCTGCTCGCTTTCGCCGGACTGATCGCGGTGTTTTCAGATAAACTGAGCGCCAATGGCGGCGCAACATTGGGCGGCGATTTGCTCAGTCTCGGTGCCGGCATTCTGTGGGCCGTGACCAATATCGTCATCAAGCGGTCGAAGCTGGTGACGGCCAGCGCCGAAAAGCTGCTGCTCTATCAGCTGGCCGGGGCCGCCGTCGTCGGCATTTTGGTGATGCCTTTTGCCGGGCCGCCCGTCCGCAACTTTACCGTCTTGCCAACCTTGGCTCTGCTGTTCCAGGCCGTCTACGTTGTCGCCTTCACCTATGTGCTGTGGTTCTGGCTGCTGCGGCGCTACCCTGCATCTGGACTGTCGAGCTTCACCTTCCTGTCGCCGGTGTTTGGTGTGCTGTGCGGCGCCGTGTTCTTGAACGAGCCGCTGACCGTTCGTATCTTCCTGGCACTCGCCCTGATCGCCGCTGGACTCATCATCGTCAACCGGCCGGCCCGAAAACAAAGTCCCGGATGAGCATGCGCGATATATTGAACGACCTCGAAGCTGGAAAGCAGCTCTCCGATCCGGACCCGGTGCGTCGCGCCCAGATCCAGATGAAGACGCCGCTGCCGAAGCGCTTCTACAAGACCGTCTCGGTAGCACCGGTCGAAGACGGTTTTGCCGTCCATCTCGATGGCAAGCCCGTCCGCACGCCGGCTAAGGCGCTGCTGGCGCTGCCGACCGAAAAGGCGGCTGCTCTCGTCGCCGAGGAATTCGCCGCACAGGAGGAGACCATCAACCCGGTGACGATGCCGGTGATGCGTCTGGTCAATACGGCAATCGATGGCGTCGCCAGTGATCCCCAGGCCGTGCTGGAGGACATCCTGCGCTTTGCCTCGTCCGATCTGCTCTGCTACCGCGCCGATGCGCCCCAAGGACTCGTCGACCGGCAGAACGAGCTTTGGGATCCGGTCATCGACTGGGTGCGCAGCGCTCTCGGCGCCCGGTTCCATCTTGCCGTAGGCGTGATCCATGTCGAACAGCCGCGCGAGAGTATCGCGCTGCTTGGCCAGCATCTTGCCCAACGTGCCGATCCGCTGCGCCTTGCCGCCATCCACGTCATGACGTCGCTGACCGGATCGGCGCTGCTGGCGCTGGCCGTCGACTTCGGCGAGCTCGACGGCGAGGCGGCCTGGGCTGCCGGTCATGTCGACGAGGACTGGCAGGCCGAGCAATGGGGCCATGATGCCGAGGCCGTCGCGCACCGCGCGGCCCGCAAGCGCGATATGATGGCGGCAGTCACGCTGCTCGAAGCTCTCAAAGGCTGACCGCACCGTCGTTTCTATTTCGCACTGCACATTAGACCAAAGTCATAATCCCAAAGACGGTCTGCCTCTGGACGGCGCTTTCTGTCATTTTTTGTACTGGTGGCTGCACTGAGTCTGCGTTCCGAGGAAACGCGGACGATGACGCGCAGCATCGAGGACTGACGGAATCACACGGGAGGATACGCTCATGGCAATGGCATCGACCGCCGGCAAAACAAGCCGCGGCATGACGCGCGAGGAGAAGAAGGTCATCTTCGCCTCCTCGCTCGGCACCATTTTCGAATGGTACGATTTCTATCTCTACGGTGCATTGGCGGCCGCGATCGGCACGGCATTCTTCAACTCTTATCCGGAAACAACGAGAAACATCTTCGTGCTTCTGGCGTTCGCCGCAGGCTTCATCGTTCGCCCGCTCGGTGCCCTGGTGTTTGGCCGCATCGGCGATCTCGTCGGCCGCAAGTACACATTTCTTGTCACCATCATGATCATGGGTCTGTCGACCTTCCTGGTCGGCCTGCTTCCCGGCTCCGCCAGTTGGGGCATTGCCGCGCCGATCATGCTGATTGCACTCCGTCTGCTGCAGGGTCTGGCGCTTGGCGGCGAATATGGCGGCGCCGCGACCTACGTCGCCGAGCACGCTCCAGATGACCGCCGTGGCTTCTACACCTCATGGATCCAGACCACCGCAACGCTCGGCCTGTTCCTGTCGCTGATCGTGATTCTGATTGTGCAGAATTCCCTCAGCAAGGAAGATTTCACAGCTTGGGGCTGGCGCATTCCGTTCCTGGTTTCCGCGGTGCTGCTCGCCATCTCGGTCTGGATTCGCCTGTCACTTGCCGAGTCTCCGACCTTCCAGCGTATGAAGGCCGAGGGCAAAGGCTCCAAGGCACCCCTGTCCGAAGCCTTCGGCCAGTGGAAAAACGCCAAGATCGCATTGCTGGCACTGCTTGGCCTTACCGCTGGCCAAGCCGTGGTCTGGTACAACGGCCAGTTCTACGCGCTGTTCTTCCTGCAGAACGTGCTCAAGGTCGATCCGCAGTCGGTCAACATCATGATCGCGATCGCGCTGGCGCTTGGCACCATCTTCTTTGTCGTATTCGGCTGGCTCTCCGACAAGATCGGCCGCAAACCGATCATCATGGCGGGATTGGCGCTGGCGATCGTCACCACCTTTCCACTGTTCAAGGCACTGACCCGCGCCGCTAATCCCACTCTAGCTACCGCGCAGGAAAATGTTCGAGCAACCGTCACCGCGGCACCGGGCGACTGCAGTTTCCAGTTCAATCTTACCGGAACATGGAAATTCACCAGCTCGTGCGATGTGGCCACGGCATTCCTTGCGAAGAGTTCCGTGCCATACGATGTGGTCACGACAGCCGCGCCCGGAACGGCTGCAACGGTCAAGATTGGCAACGAAACGGCTGAAGCCTATGACGCGGTCGCGGCTGGCGACCAGTTGAAGGCCAAGGAGACAGCCTTCGGCAAGGCAATCAATATCGCCTTACAGGATGGAGGTTATCCTCTAAAGCGTGCGGCATCGAAAGTGGCCGACCAGAAGCTCGACGCTTTTGTGGCTGCCAATCCCGAGCTTAAACTCGATGCCACCGCGATTCGTGCCGGCGAAAAAACAACCGTCCCGACAGACAAGGCAGTCGCGGACAAGATCCTGACCAAGGAAGAAGCGGCTGGCGCAACCGAGGTGACAGTCTACAACATTCCCGCTTCCGGCGCTTTTGCCATGTTCGCGGATCCGGCGCAGATCAACTGGCCGCTGACCATCGGCATCCTGTTCATCCTGGTTCTGTACGTGACCATGGTTTACGGGCCGATTGCTGCGATCCTGGTCGAGATGTTCCCGACGCGCATCCGCTACACCGGCATGTCGCTGCCTTACCACATTGGCAATGGCTGGTTTGGCGGTTTACTGCCGGTGACCGTCTTCGCGCTGAGCGCGGCTAAGGGCAACATCTACTACGGCCTCTGGTATCCGGTCGCCGTTGCAGCGATGTCGCTGATCATCGGCATGATCTTCATCAGGGATACGCTCGGAACGGACCTGCACACCAAACAGTAGCCGGCCTGTCCGGTTCAAAGCAAAGCCCGGCGCGAGCGATCGCGCCGGGCTTTTCCAATCTATCAAGTGCATGGAGGGGAAGGGCTTAGCTCTTCCGATCCTGGTTCGCTTCCTCGATCGCTGCCTCATGATACCAGGCACTTCCGAAATCCGTGCGGTTGCGCAACGAAGCAAGTTCTGCCGCGAACTTAGCCTTTCCGCTTAAATTTGAGGCAGAAGCGCGCGCTGCCACCGGGAACATCAGGATTTTGGCCGACTGACGAGTGGAAGTGATTTCCATTGTCGGTTTCCTTTCTTCGACAGAACCTTGCCGATTCAACCTTTCCCCAACATAGGTTCAGCAATCGAAATAGGCAATATGATTACGAAAAGATCAGTACTTGCATATTATTTGTGCAAAATGTGCTTGTGGATGATCCGAACGCAGCATGACAGCGGACCAGCGATTTTGGGCGGATACAACCTCACTTTTGCCGCATCCATCGCCGGCGAGAATGGCACACGAATTGCATTTTAGTAATCCGGCAGGTCGGCTGCTGGATAGGCCGGCTCGCCCCGGCGCCATCCAGGGTTCGGTGATCAAGCAACGAGAGGCTAGAATGACGAAATACAAGCTCGAGTACATTTGGCTCGATGGATACACCCCGGTTCCCAATCTTCGCGGAAAGACGCAGGTCAAGGACTACGCCGAGTTTCCGACGCTCGACCAGCTTCCGCTGTGGGGCTTCGACGGTTCTTCGACCATGCAGGCCGAGGGCCACAGCTCCGACTGCGTTTTGAAGCCGGTCGCCGTTTATCCGGATCCCGCCCGCACTAATGGCGCGCTCGTCATGTGCGAGGTCATGATGCCGGACGGCGTCACGCCGCATGCGTCCAACAAACGCGCCACCATCCTCGACGACGAGGGCGCCTGGTTCGGCTTCGAGCAGGAGTATTTCTTCTACAAGGACGGCCGCCCGCTCGGCTTCCCCGAGAGCGGCTATCCGGCGCCGCAAGGCCCGTACTATACCGGCGTCGGCTATAGCAATGTCGGCTCCGTCGCCAGGCAGATCGTCGAGGAGCATCTCGACCTTTGCCTTGCCGCCGGCATCAACCATGAAGGCATCAACGCCGAAGTGGCCAAAGGCCAGTGGGAATTCCAGATCTTCGGCAAGGGCTCCAAGAAGGCCGCCGACCAGATGTGGATGGCACGCTATTTGATGCAGCGCCTGACCGAGAAATACGGCATCGACATCGAATATCACTGCAAGCCGCTCGGCGACACCGACTGGAACGGCTCGGGAATGCATGCCAACTTCTCGACAGCCTATATGCGCGAAGTCGGCGGCAAGGCGTATTTCGAAGCGCTGATGGCGGCTTTCGACAAGAACCTGATGGATCACATCGCCGTCTACGGGCCGGACAACGACAAGCGTTTGACCGGCAAGCACGAGACCGCGCCGTGGAACAGGTTCAGCTATGGCATCGCCGATCGCGGTGCCTCGATCCGCGTGCCGCACTCCTTCATCAACAACGGCTACAAGGGCTATCTCGAAGATCGCCGGCCGAATTCGCAGGGCGACCCCTACCAGATCGCCTCGCAGATATTGAAGACGATCGCCTCCGTCCCGACCAGCGCCGAGGTTTCGGCCGCGGCTTGAGCATTCGTCATGGCGTGGACCTCAGGTCTGCGCTGTGACTTTCTCTCCAATCGCATCACAATAAAAAACCCCGGCGTCTCTGCCGGGGTTTTTTCTATTGGCTGCAACGATCCGGATCACACCGAATAATACATATCGTATTCGACCGGATGCGGGGTCATTTCGAAGCGCATTACCTCGGCCATCTTGAGCTCGATATAGCTGTCGATCTGGTCGTCGTCGAATACGCCGCCGGCCTTCAGGAAGCCGCGGTCCTTGTCGAGGCTCTGCAAAGCCTCGCGCAGCGAGCCGCAGACGGTCGGGATTTTCTTCAATTCCTTCGGCGGCAGGTCGTAGAGATCCTTGTCCATCGGCTGTCCCGGGTGGATCTTGTTCTTGATGCCGTCAAGGCCGGCCATCAGCATGGCGGCGAAGGCAAGATAGGGGTTCGCGCCCGGATCGGGGAAGCGGACCTCGACGCGCTTGGCCTTCGGCGACGAGCCGAACGGAATGCGGCACGAGGCCGAGCGGTTGCGTGCCGAATAGGCGAGCAGGACCGGCGCTTCATAACCCGGCACCAGGCGCTTGTAGGAGTTGGTCAGCGGGTTGGTAAAGGCGTTGATCGCCTTGGCATGCTTGATGATACCACCGATGTAGAACAGGCAGCTCTCGGACAGGCCGGCATATTCGTTGCCGGCGAAGGTCGGCTTGCCTTCCTTCCAAATCGACTGGTGGACATGCATGCCCGAGCCATTGTCGCCGAACACCGGCTTCGGCATGAAAGTGGCCGTCTTGCCGTAGGCGTTGGCGACCTGGTGCACGACATATTTATAGATCAGCATCTTGTCGGCGTTGCGGACCAGCGTGTCGAACTTGATGCCGAGCTCGTGCTGGGCGGCGGCCACTTCGTGATGGTGCTTTTCAACGCGCACGCCCATCTCGGCGAGCACGGTGAGCATTTCCGAGCGCATGTCCTGTGCCGAATCGACCGGCGGCACCGGGAAATAGCCGCCCTTGATGCGCGGCCGATGACCGAGGTTGCCGGTCTCGTAGTCGGTGTCGTCATTGGACGGCAGTTCGGTCGAATCCAGCCTGAAGCCGGTGTTGTAGGGATCGGCCTTGTACTTGACGTCGTCGAACACGAAGAACTCGGCTTCAGGACCGACGAAGATCTGGTCGCCGATGCCTTCGGCCTTCATGTAGGCCTCGGCTTTTTTAGCGGTGCCGCGCGGGTCGCGATTGTAGGACTCCCCGGAGATCGGATCGAGGATGTCGCACAGGATGACCATGGTCGACTGCGCGAAGAACGGGTCCATATGCACCGTATCGGAATCCGGCATCAGCACCATGTCGGACTCGTTGATCGCCTTCCAGCCAGCGATCGAGGAACCATCGAACATGACGCCATCGGCAAACATGTCTTCCTCGACCTCGACGACATCCATCGTAACGTGCTGCAGTTTGCCCTTCGGATCGGTGAAGCGCAGATCGACGAACTTAACGTCGTTGTCCTTGATCTGCTTCATGATGTCTTTGGCTGTCGTCATGTCCCTGCTTCCCTATGTGATGACGTTTTGAACATGGCCTTTTAACGGGAAAATTCAGACGGCGTCCATGCCGGTTTCGCCGGTGCGAATGCGCACCACTTCCTCGATATTGGAGACGAAGATCTTACCGTCGCCGATGCGGCCGGTCTGGGCCGCCTTGCGGATGGCTTCGATCGCGGCTTCGACCGCATCGTCGCCGAGCACGACTTCGATTTTCACCTTCGGCAGGAAGTCGACGACATATTCGGCGCCGCGATAAAGCTCGGTATGGCCCTTCTGGCGGCCAAACCCTTTGGCCTCGGTAACGGTGATACCTTGCAGGCCTGCCTCCTGAAGCGCTTCCTTCACTTCGTCTAGCTTGAACGGCTTGATGATCGCTTCGATCTTTTTCATGTAAAAAGTGGCCTCCACTGCCAAAAAAGACGGGTTGTGAGCCCCGCTTGCGCCTCAATCAAGCACGAACTGTGCCAATTGATGGGGCGCCGAACGGCCTCACATGATTTGGATACCATGCCACGCGGGAATGTACATTCGCGTCATTCGCAGCGTTGGATGCGCCATGAATGCCGCGAGCCTACACACCGCCGGTCCTGCCGTCCGCACAAAAATTGGGCAGATCGGGTATTTCATGGGCAGCTGCGCGCCGTCGTCCCGAACGATGTACGCCGCCAAATTGCTTGGGGACCTTCGTTGTTTGCGTCGGATCAAAAACTGGACAATGCTTGGGGAAATGATGTGCATGTCGCCCGCATGAGCAATGAACTTCTGTCTCCGTCCGAAATGGCTGAGGCCGACCGGCTGGCGATTGCCGCTGGTCCATTCGACGGCATCGGCCTGATGCGCAATGCCGGTGCTGCGGTTGCTGCCGTAGTACTCAAGCGCTACCCGAACGCAACGCGCGTCCATGTGCTTTGCGGCCCCGGCAACAATGGCGGCGACGGCTATGTCGTGGCGCGCATCCTTCGGGAGAGCGCCGTCGACGTCTCGGTATGGGCGTCCGGATCGCCTAAAGGCGGCAGCGATGCGGCAGTCGCTGCCTCGGAGTGCCCGGTTGAAGCTCGGCCGCTGTCGGATTTCGTTGCCGAGACGGGCTCGATCGTGGTCGATGCGCTTTACGGGGCGGGGCTGTCCAAGCCGCTGTCCGGCGACCCCGCCAAGGCGATCGATAATGTGGCGGAGTTGAATTCGCCGGTCGTCGCGGTCGACCTGCCGTCGGGCGTCTCCGGTGAGAGCGGCAATGTCCTCGGTCAGGCTTTCCACGCCCGAATCACCGTGACCTTTGCGCGAAAAAAGCCAGGCCATCTTTTGTTACCGGGGCGCGAGCTGTGCGGCGAAATCGTGCTCGCTGATATCGGCATAAGCGACAGTGTTGTTGCGCAGCTTGAACCACGAACATTCGAGAACATTCCGGCGCTCTGGCTTGGCCGCTTTCCGGTTCCGGCCGTCGACGCCCATAAGTATAAACGCGGCCATGTCGGCGTCTTTTCCGGCGGGCCGTCGGCGACGGGTGCTGCGCGGCTGTCGGCGCTTGCCGCGGCCAAGAGCGGGGCAGGGGCCGTCACCTTGCTGTCGCCGGCGAACGCCATCCATGTGAACGCGGCGCATCTGACCTCGATCATGCTGCGCAAGCTAGACACTGTCGCGGATGTGGACGAATTCGTCGGCAGCCGCCGGCCATCGGCCTTCGTGCTCGGCCCGGGATTTGGCATTGGTGAGAAGACGCGCGAATTCGCCCTGGCCGTGCTGAATGGCGCCCATGGGCAGGGCGGCGGGATTGAGGGCTTCGTGCTCGACGCCGACGGCGTCACCTCGTTTCGCGACGCGCCGGATGCCCTGTTCGAAGCCGCCAGCCGGCCGAGCGCGCCGGCTCTGGTGATGACGCCGCATGACGGCGAATTCGTCAGGCTTTTTTCAGATATCGCCGAGGACAAGGCCCTGTCCAAACTGGCCAAGGCACGCGCCGCAGCCGAACGGGCCAACGCCACTCTCGTCTACAAGGGTGCCGACACTGTGATTGCGGCCCCCGATGGCCGGGCAGCGATCAACGACAATGGCGCGCCTTGGCTGGCCACCGCCGGTTCGGGCGACGTGCTGTCGGGTATCATCGCCGCGCTGCTGGCGCAGGGCATGCCGGCCTTTGAAGCGGCCTGTGCGGCAGTCTGGATCCATGCCGAGGCCGGCAGCCGTTTCGGACCGGGGCTGATCGCCGAGGACCTGCCGCTGGCGCTGGTGCCGGTCCTGCGCGAGCTCGTTGAAAGCCGCGGGAAGGCTGCCGAATGAACCGCCTGATTGCGCTGCTCGTTGCGATCATTAGTGCCATATCCATGGCGCAGGCCGCGAACGCCGGAACTCCGCTGACCATCGTCGACGACCCGGCCGTTCTCGCCCAGCTTGACGCCAAGGGCTTTGGCCTCGCCGGCATTTTCGGCGTCGATGGCAAGGGCGATTTGAAGACGCTTTACGACAAGGCGCCGGCCTATCACGCGATCGTCGAAACGATTGCAAGCGACGTCGCGGCATTGCGGGCCGAGATGAAGGCCGGCGGGCGCACGCTCTACGAGGTGACCGACGGCAATGTCGGCCGCATCATGGACATGCGCTGGCTGAAGACCGAGGCGGCGCGCTTCCGGCTAGTCGGTATCGTCAACAGGCTCGACCGGCGCGATTTCACCGCGCTGAAAGGTGACGGAAGTTGCGGCGAGGTGCGCCTCATCTATCGCCTAGCTTACAGTTTCCGCAAAAACGGCAAGGTTCTGGCCTCGCGTCTGCCATTCAACTTCAACGCCGTCTACAGCGTGGCGCCCGATGTCGACGGCGGTTGTGTCGGCGTCGCGGGACGCTGGGCACCACAACTCGACGAGAGCGTCGATGCCGGCTGGCTGACCGGTGGGCCGCTGGAAAGGACGGCGCTCACCTTCAAGCAGCTCGAGCTCAATGCGCAAGTGGTGCGCTTCCCCTCCGGCCAGGAGACCGAATTCGGCGGGCAGGCTGCCTATCTCATGCGTATCTTCGGCATCGACGGAGCGGCTGTCAGCGAAAAGCCGCTGGAAAACACGCCCGACACGGCACGTCTCGCCGAAGACGCTGCGCTGAAAGCAAGACTTGCCAACTATGTCCGCCCCAATGTCGCGGCGGTCGATCTCGGCGTCTACCAAATCCCCGATGAATTCTTGGCAAGGAAGGTCATTTCGTGGTCGACCTTCGGCAGTGCAAGGCAGGCCAACCACCCGTTCACGCCACTGTTCCAGCCCGCGGATTTCGCTGGTGTCGATTTCTCCGCGCTGAAGCTGGTGCGCACGCCGGAGGCATTGGTCGAGCGGCTGGACAACGGCGCCTGCCAGGGCTGCCATCAGGCGGGCTCGACCGCCGGCTTCCATTTCATCGGCCTGGACGATAAGACGACCTCGCCGCTCAACCGCATCGAGGTCGGCATCTCCCCGCATCTCCACGCCGACATCCCGCGCCGCGTCGCCTGGCTGCACGCGACTGCCGACGGCAAGGAACCGAACCGCTTTCGCCCGTTATCGTTCGCGCCGCCGGCGACCTGGAACGATGCCGGCGAAATCGCCTATTCGCCGGCCGAGATGGCGATGCCTTGCCTGATGCCACAGGATGCGGCCCGCTTCGGCGCGACATGGCAATGCGGTGCCGGCACCGTCTGCACGCCGTTGACCACCGCGTCCGGCGTGCGCACCAAGCTGGCGCAATGCCTGTTGCCCAAGGACAGCGAAGATATGTTTTCCGGCCACCCTTGTTTAACGGGATCCATCGCCAGCAACCCGGCACAGCCTTTCAATGACCGGTATACCATCACCGGTCAGTTCGCCGCGTTCGCACCAAGCATTTCGCGCGCCGCCTACACCTGCCGACCGCCGAAGATCGGTGTGCCGGCGGGTATCGCCTATCGCGGCTGCGATGACCGGGATCGCAGCTTTGCCGCCTTCAAGACGGGCAAGCCGATGCCGAACGAGATTTGCGGGCTGGTTGGCGGCAAGAAATTCGACACCTGCGTGGCGACCAATAATTTCGACCAGTGCCTGGGCGGCGCCGTCAATCGCGGCAATCGTCCTGCCTGCTCGGCCGACCATTTCTGCCGAGAGGATTACATGTGTCAGTCGCTGCCGCCGGATACACCCGGTATCGGCAAAGTGAAGGGCATCGGCTTCTGCTCGCCGACCTACTTCATCTTCCAGATGCGCATCGACAATCACGCCACGCCGTGGTCGGGCGCCGTCCGCGCGACGATGGGAGCCGGGTTCGGAGCAGCGGAAGCGGAATAGGCCGACGACTCTGACATTGGCCGCAGTAGCTCCAGGCGGACAGCTATCGATCGAGGTCGTCGGCGATGTTCGATGTCCATTCACCGTCGAAATGCCGGACGCGTTCGGCGACCACCTCATCGCTCAGCAGGCTCGACAAGGCGGAAACCAGAACTGGTTCTATCTCTGGAGCCGAGCTAAATCCAAGAGCATTCAAACGTTCGGACCAGGGCGGATGATCCGCGCTTTCGTTATCTGGCGCGTCCCAGGCCTTTTGCGCATATTCTTGCAGGATGGGAAGCCTCGACAGGTGACTGGCGGCCGCCAGAACCCTTTCAAGTGGTGGACGAGGCGGTACCATGGTGCCAAGCAGTTCACGTTTAAGCGGAATATACACTTGGTCATCGAAGAACGCACTGGCGGCACCGACCAGCAGCAGGGCGCGGGCCGCTTCATATGCATCGCCGGACATCGCTGCATGACGATCCGCGTCAATTTCCGCCCGCCGCGACAACCGTATTTCTTCGCGCTCCAGCGTGCGCGACAGCGGGCCAAGCATCCAGTAGAACAGGCTGGCCGAAACTGTTTTTCCCGGTGGGGCGAAGTCGAAGATTAGATCGAAGCTCTTTTCGAGTTCGGCCAGGTTGAGCCCGCCATTTGTATCTTTATTTTTCAGATGGGCGTCCTCATGGGCCAAGATCGCCGCAAACCCCTTTTGGTCGGTCACTGCGAGCAGCGGCAGGCCCACGGTGAGAATTGCCCTGCGACCAAGCAGGCCCAGAAACGGCCGCTCTTCACCGATACTGGCGTTGAGATCGGGGCTCAGCACGATGGTAGTCCGGCTGGCGCGGTGTTTGCCGGCAATACTCTCCCAGATGGCCCATAATTTCGGGGCTGATTCCCGAGTGATCCCGTCCACCTTGCTGGGTCGAAAACCGGCGAACAATGTCCCGATCAACAGAACCATGCCCAGCATCGCAGCTGGGATCGCAACAACGCCAGCCGCGATGACGGCGAGCGGATGCCGGTCGAGAAACCAGAACCATAAGACTGTTGGGCAGAACAGCGGCAGAGCGAAAAGCAGGACGGCAAACCTGCCGAAGCGCGCTCCCATGTAGAAGACCAGGCGCGACATCAACCCTTCACAGCGGAATGTTGTCGTGCTTCTTCCAGGGGTTTTGCATATCCTTGTTGCGCAGCATCCTGAGCGCGCGGGCGATGCGGCGGCGGGTTGAATGCGGCATGATCACCTCGTCGACATAGCCACGCTCGGCGGCGACGAAGGGCGACAGGAAGCGATCTTCGTAAGCCTTTGTGTGTGCTGCAATTTTCTCCGCGTCGCCGATGTCCTTGCGATAGATGATCTCGACCGCGCCCCTGGCCCCCATCACCGCAATCTGCGCCGTTGGCCAGGCATAGTTCATGTCACCGCGCAAATGCTTTGACGCCATGACGTCATAGGCGCCGCCATAGGCCTTTCTGGTGATGACGGTGATCTTTGGCACGGTCGCTTCGGCATAGGCGAACAGAAGCTTGGCGCCGTGCTTGATCAACCCGCCATATTCCTGCGCGGTGGGCGCCCGGCAACCCCACCCCGACGACACACGTACACACGGGAGCTCTACATCAGAAATGCAGTGCAAGCAAACACCCACGGATAGGGCGGCGCCCACATAGAGCAAGACCGCCCA
>NZ_JAMYRK010000061.1:0-37200 GCF_040321335.1 Mesorhizobium sp. M0437 | reverse complement strand
GGCCGTCCACACCGTCCCCCAGATCCGGGGCAGCCGCAGCCCGACGGCGAGCGCCGCGAACTGGTCGTCTGCGACGGCGCGAAACGCCAGGCCGACGCGGGTCCAATAGAAGAATGCGCTCAAGCCGGCGACCATCGCCGCGGCAATGCCTGCAGCAAGAAGATCGAACGAGGATATCAGGATACGGCCGACCTCGAACGGCGTGTCGTCGATGCCGAGATCGAGCCCGTGCACCTGCGTGCCCCACACCAACTGGGCAGCGCCTTCAATGATGTAAGACAGGCCAAGCGTGGCCATGAACAGCGTCATCGGCGAGCGATTGACCAGCGGCCTCAGCACAGTTCGCTCGATGGTGAAGCCCAGCGCAACCATGATCGCGAGGGTAATGAGCAGCGAAAGCGCAAACGCGATGCCGCAAGCTGCTCCTCATTCTCAATGCAAAAGCACGCGAAGCGCGCAAAGAGTTCGCAAATGCAACTTGACACCCAGATAGTCGCTCATCTCGATGTGGTTCGGCGGAGGCGAGGCCGGCAAAGTCGTCTTCATCGCGCTGGCGGCTTTCCAACCGACCTTGATCAACACTTGGCAGGGCGCCCGCCGATACCTGGTGCGATGTTGAGCAGAAGCTCGGCCCCCACCGTCGCGGTCCAGGCGTAGATCAGCGCGGCATGAAGGCCGGTGAAGATTTGCGGCAGCGCACCCGGAATGGCGATGATCAGGGCGAAGTCAAACCAGCCGAAGGTCAGCACGTCGGCAAGCTCGCGATAGCCACGCGGGATGCCGGACAGGCCCAGCAAAGCCGTTCAGACCGACGAGATCGAGCATTTTCTCCGCCTCGAGTCGCGTTTATAATCCCGGATAAGCGCCTTGCCGGTGTCGGCCTCGCCGGCGGCGAAGGTTTCAACCGCCTCACCGAGCAGCGCTGCCCGGAACGCTGGATCACGCTCGGCGCGCGCCTTCACGGTCTCCTTGAAACTGCGCGAGAGTGCCATTGCTCTCACGCCTTCGCCTTCTTGCGGCGCTTGTAGTCCGCCCAACGGTCATGAGCCTGAGGCAACGAGGCGTGGTAGGATAGGAGCAAACCGGAAATGCTGAGTGAATCGCGCGTATTCGTTGTGTTTCTATGGCGCGCGTGAGCGTCCAGGAAAGCGTTGCTCGCCGCATAGCTCGCCTGACCTGTCAATCGCGCGAACTGGCCGGAGGAAGAGAATTGTATGAAGAAGTCGAGCGAACCAGGAGGGAACGCTTGATGCAGCAACAGGCCGCCAGTGACCTTCGGCGCCATAACGCGCCTCATCGCGTCGCGCTGGACCGATCATCCCGCCTTCGAAGACGCCGGCAGCATGAACGATACCCCGGATGGCAGGAATGCCGAGCGTCGTGGCGGATAGTTTCTCCGTGATCTCCCGCTCGTCGCAAGGGGACCACTGTCACACCAAGGCGCTCCAGTTCGAGAATGCGTTCGACTGTCCGGCGAATGCTGGGATCTTGGTGGTCAGCCCAGGTCTCCCGGCCGGGCAGTCCCCGTCGCCCGGCGAGAACCAACCGTCGCGCGCCTCGTCCCGTTAGGTAATGGGCGGCTTCAAGGCCGAGCGCGCCCAGGCCACCTGTCACAATATAGCCTGCGTCGGCTTGGCATGCGCACGAGACGGCGTCCGTGCCGTCAGGCGCCGGAACGGCCGTGCCGGGCTTCAGGCGCAAGGAATTCACTCCATTTCCATCGAATGCTATGACGCGGCGGATCAGGCGGCGCTCGCCCAAGCCTCGATGTGGGGGATTTCTCGCATTGTAGCAGGCGAACGCCCGGACCTCGGGCACGGCCTCTATGACCTGCCCCTTCCGTCCGATATGCATGGACGGCGTAGGTCTCGGGTGCTGTTCCCACCACCGCCATCCGATCGATACGCGAAGGCATTCCCAAGACGTCGTCATCAGGCAGCAGCAACGGGACAATCGTGAGTGCGGCATTGAGCACCTCAGCCCAACTCCTGTCCGACGTCGCAACAGTAGGATCGTTGCTGAAGGACGCAACGATTTCGCCGTCGCCGCGGAGGAGTTGCTGCATCCGCCAGGGGAAACCGTATCCGCCGATGCCACGCTGTCGATACAGTGCCTCCACCCTCAGCCAATCCCAGTGTTCGGCGCAGCGTGCTTGGATGGATCGGAGGTCGACACCAGCTTCGAGCCCGACCGGCTCGCGGTCGGTCAGAGCACTGGTGTGCGTGGTCCACGACCAGCCCGCTACCTGGTCCTCCTCGTCGACCGCCTTCGTTGATATTTGCAGCCCCTCGTTCTGGAGGACAACCTGTAGATCCAACGGACTCGAAACAGGTACGGGAGATCTTGGTCCTCTGCGTGAACGAAATCAATTTGATGTTCGAGACCGCGTCGAACTGGCTGAAGGAATGGTTGGTGAAATTGCCACTTACGAGAGAGCCTGAATATCGCCCCGCCGTGTCCTGTCGCGGCAGTTGAGAAGGTCGACCAAGTCGTCGGCCTCTTCGATAGGCATGTCGATTAAGGGAACGCCCACCTCGACGACCGGCAGCCCCGTGAAGACGTCGATAATGTCCCACGTGCCTTCGGGCGTCTTCTCTATGTCGTAACGCTGGGCCATTGGGGGTTTGGGCGGGATATCTAGAGGTTACAGGCCATCCTTTGGGCTCCGAGAATGGCCTCCCGATTGGACTGATCTAGCGCCTCAATTTAGCGAAGCGAGCGGACTTGGCAATCCTGGGTCGACCGCCAGATTTCGCATGACGCTTAAGTAACATCGGCTGCGAATGCAAACCGTCTTGTTTCCGAAAGACTGACCCAGCGAAACGCGTTCCAGCAGATCTGAACAAAGCAGCCCGTCGAACAAAAAAGGCCGGGCTCGAATGCGGCCCGGCCGGCTGAAGGTCAAAGCCTTCAGAGGGGAACACCGTTTAGCGGAATGGGAGGAAAACCGCCGAACGATTTTGCCTTTCTGAGCTCATTTCACGGCTTTGGCGACGAATGACATTCCAAAGAAAGCGCGAAACGGGAAAGATTCGTGCTCCGACCGCAAACCTGAAGATCGGCACCGGCGTGCCACATCGGCATACGAACGCGGTCGGCTTTTCAGGCGACATGTCGGAACAACAGTGCCCCGACCACTTGCCGGTCCGCGGGCCTCGGCCGCCAATTCTTTCGGCAGGCTCAGAAGCGGCATGGTCGCACTCCCGCCGCGCTTAAGAAAAACGGAACGGAAGCCCCTGGACGCCGGCGTCGGCGTCACGACCCGATGCACGGCCGCGCGCAAAATAGCCATTCGACGCCAGTTCGAGCACTGCGCCGTTATTGACGACCAGCGTTCCGGGAATCGAGTCCACATGCCCTCACATCGCATTCTCGGGCGACTTCTTTCTTATGGTCAGGTCGCGCAAGCACGAGCTTCGAAGTTCCTCATCCTGCGACAGGCATTGGGTCATCGGCCCAATCTGTGATCTTGGCCAATTCTAAGTACGAATACGGAGTCTAAAGATTCCAAAGTTCATGAACCCGTTGTGATCTTCCAGGCCGGACGGCGGCTGTCGAGACTGCCTCGAAATTCATCACAAACCCAAGGGAGAAAGCCGGGGCAAAGTATCCCCTCGCCTGTCGCTGTGAAGAAGATGCAGGCAATGGTGTTTCAGCCGCATGAACTCGCCCGAGGCGATGATCTCGGTCATGCGCGGCCTCTCGAAAGGCACGGTGATTTCCTTGTGGATCCGGCCGGGCTGCGCCTGCATGACGATGATCCGATCGGCGAGCAGCAGGGCTTCGTCGATATCATGGGTGACGAATAGGATCGTCTTGCGGAATTGCTCCCAGATATCGAGCAGCAATTGCTGCATTCGAAGCCGCGTCAGCGCGTCGAGCGCTGCGAAGGGCTCGTCCATCAGCAGCAACCGTGGCTGATTGACGAGAACACGCGCGATCTCGACGCGTTGCTGCATGCCGCCGGACAGCTGGCCGGGATAGCGCCCAGCAAAGCCGTTCAGACCGACGAGATCGAGCATTTTCTCCGCCTCGAGACGCCGTTGCCCGCGCTTGACGCCGCGCATCTTGAGGCCGAAAGCGACATTGTCGCGCGCGTTCTTCCACGGAAACAGTGTGTGGTGCTGGAAAACGATACCGCGTTCCGGATGAGGGTCTTTTACGGGCTGTCCGTCGACCGAAAGGACGCCGGCAGCTGGCTTGATATGTCCCGCCAAGGCGCCGAGTAGGGTCGACTTCCCGCAGCCAGATGGCCCCAGAAGACAAACGAATTCGCCGGGAGAGACTTCGAAGCTTGCATCACTGACGGCTTCGAACGCACTGCTGCCGCGACCGAGCCGGATCGAAACACGATTGGCCTCGATACGACCCGTTGCCGGGCGAAAGCTGCGCTGATGGGTGTTCATCATTTGCTGTCCTTCGTGTGCCATGGAAGAAGTGCCGCCCCTGCCGCTCGCAAGAGGGCACTGCTTCCCATGCCGAACAGCCCGATCAGGATCATGCCGACGATGATTTCAGGATAGTTTTGCAGCGTGTAGGATTCCCAGGTGTAGTAACCGATACCGAACTGGCCGGCGATCATCTCGGCGGTAACGAGACAAAACCAGGACGTGCCCATGCCGATGACCAAGCCCGTGACGATGTTCGGCGCGGCGCCTGGAATAATGACTTCCAACAGCATCGCGGTCCGGGTGCTCCCCAGGCTGCGCGCGGAGGCGATCAACCTTGGATCGACGCTTTCCACGCCATGGACGGTGTTGAGCAGGATCGGAAACAATGCGCCCGTAAAGGTGATGAAAATCATCGAGAGTTCCGACGACGGAAACATCAGAACCGCAAGCGGAATCCAGGCGACGGCCGGGATCGGCCGCAGGAGTTCGATCGGGGCTTGCAGGAAATCCCCGAGCCACCGTGAGCGACCGATGACAAGGCCGAGACCGATGCCGATCACGGCGGCGATGCCAAAGCCGGCAAGAACCCTTTCCAGGCTGCTCGAGACATGGGCAAAGAACTTGGGCGAGCGCAGGAAATCCAACGCTGCCCACATGACATCCACGGGCAATGGCACATTCTCGAACGTGACAATGCCGAGATTCAGTCTGAGGCTCGATGCCATCTGCCAGAGAATGAGGCAGATGGCGAGGGATCCGGCCCGGCGCAACCAGCGCCCAAGGTGGAAACGCGTCATGGCCAGCCTCAGTTGGTAGCTATGACCGAGGCCTTGGCGGCAGCAAAATCCAACACCTTGCCACCATGATCCCTGGCCCATTGCTCGGCGTTTTCCTTCAGCAGGAAGGCGCTGACTTCGCCGCCGTCGGCATGCACGAACCAGGCCTGATTGCCGAGCAGCTTGATACCGCTTTCACGGTCCTGCGCATAAAACACCCGGACCGGCTTGCCCTCAGCTTCAATGGCCTTGAGCGCCTTGAATGCGTTCTGCGGCGACGCATAGTGTCGCACGAGCGGCTCACCCTGGACCCAGATCTCAGCAACGCGCTTGGGATCGCTGATCGCCTCACCGGTGGCAGCATCCTTGGCGTTCAAAGGCAGCTGGGCATAGTTCTTGAGCGCGGCATCATAGTCGAGCCCAGACGCCTTGAATGCGGCCTTTATGAACCGGTCGTCGACAAAGCTGTTCACGTCGAGCGACTGGTCGGTCTTTTTCAGGACCCTCAAAGTGTCGATCGCGGTGGCGACAGCCTGGCGGTATTCCGGCTTCCAGGTTAAATCACGGGTCTGAAGCCCAAGCGGTCCATGGAACAGGTAGTCGACCTCGGCATCGACGCCCGTCACCTTTGCGATCAGCTCACTGTATTTCTCCGGCTCCCTGGCGATCAACTGATCGGCCTCGATTGCGGCGCGAAGATAGGCAACAACGATCTCGGGATATTTTCCGGCATAGTTGGCATCGACCAGGGCACCGTGGAAAGTGGGCGTCTTTGCCTGCGATCCGTCATAGATCTTGCGGGCGAAGCCGCGCCAGGGGAAGAGTTCGGCAAAGGGGACAAAATCGGCATGCGCCTCGATCTGGTTGCCTGGAGGGCCGCGCCGGCAACTTCAGGCGCCTGGGTGATGATCTTCACGTCGCGTTCGGCGTCCCACCCCTGGGACTTGACCGCGCGCAGCAGCATGCCATGCGAGGTCGATGCGAATGGAACGGAGATGGTCTTGCCCTTGAGGTCCGAGAGCGACTGGATGGGCGAAGCGGTCGGCACCACAATGCCGTTGCCGCTGCCGTTCACGCTGCCGGACAGCACGGTGATGAACAGGCTCTTTCTTCCGGCCTTGATATGGGCGAGACCGTTGAACGAGCCGGGGAAATCCGCCATCACGCCGAAATCAAGCTTTCCGGCGATCTGCTCATTGGTGATCGGCGCGCCGCTCGTGAAGTTCTTCCACTGAATATCATAGGTGACGTCCTTATACTTGCCGTCGTGCGGCAGGTATTTGTCGAGCAGCTTCAACTCACGGATCAGCAATCCGCCGGTGGCGGTATTGATGGTGGTGTCCTGCGTGCCGATCGCCACGCGGATGGTTTCGGCATCCGCGGCAGACGCGAAGCCGGCCGCCACAAGGGCAAGGACAAGGGCAGCCAAATGTGTCCGAAAATTCATGGTCCTACCTCGTGATTTGATGCCGGCATACGGCGGCTGGATTTGCCGGCGCAGTGGCGATTGCCAACCGCTGTCCCGCAAATTTATGTGCCGATCGGCTGAAGGCATAAGCAATTACTTGCACGATTTCGGAGCCGGTCTTGGACCGCGGGCATCCGGCCGGTTTTGGCACGGATTAAAATCGTCGTTCTAAAACAAGTGGTTAGATGCGCCGTTCGAAATAAGGGCACAAGAATCATCTACGTCAGGCGTGAACGGCGCAACTATATTCCTTTTTTGTCTATAGAATTTATATACTTTTTACGCGTTTTCAGGACGCGCAAGGAGCCGGATATGAGCCTCGAAATGCTTTCGATCGATTTCGAAGCTGAGCGTAAAAAACATGAGCCGGCGCTCGAACTGCCCGAGCAGGTCGTTCTTCCCGGCGATCGTGCGCTTTTTCTCAGCGAAAGCGTGGAAGGGCTCGACGACGGCGCGCATTTTCTAGACGCCTTGACATCAGACGAGTGGGCGAAACTTGGGGCGCACGGCCGACGTCTCGCTTTTGCGACCGGTCAGGCGATCTTCACCCAGGGCGATACGCACGGTGGCATTTTCATCATCGAAAGCGGCAAGGTTCACGTCTTTTACACGGCACCGTCAGGACGCGAAATCACCCTCGCCTACTGGACAGCGGGGCATTTCATTGGCGGTCCCGAAATGACCGGCGGTGGAATCCATATCTGGTCTGGAGAAGCATTGAGTGAATGCCGGATGCTGTTCATACCGGCCAATGCGTTGAAGAAGCTCGTCGTCGAGCTTCCGAATTTCGCGCTCTGTCTTCTCCAGGGGCTTGCAGCGAAGGGCAGATGCTATTCGGCGATGGCTCAGATGCTCGGCACGCGTTCGGTGATCGAACGTCTGGCGCAATTCCTGATGAATCTCGGCAACCTTCATGGCGTCCGCGATGGACGGGCAATCGTCATCAATGCCAAGGTGACTCATGACCAGATTGCGGCCATGGTCGGCTCAACACGCCAATGGGTGACGATGATGATGAAGCGCTTCCAAAAGGAAGGGCTGGTAACGGTGACGCCGCGCCATATCCGCATCGAACGCCCGCACGCGCTGAAGGAAATGGTTTCGAAGCGCGCGGCCGGGTGAGGCCGCGTTTCGGCTTCCACTAACCGAGCCGCGTCAGCGCCCAGCGGACGGTCTTGCGTACGTCTGGATCGGCGTCGCCGATATGCGCCATGAGAGCATCCCGCGACGATGGATCGGCGATTTCACCGAGCGCCGCCGCGGCCTCCTTGCGGAGCGAGGCCATGTCGCTGGTCAACAGCTCGGAGATCTGCCGTACCGCCGATTGCGCCTTGAGCTTGGCAAGCGCATTCAGGCATTTTTGCCGAACCTGCCAGTATTCGTCGGAAAGGCCGGCGCTCAGTCCGTCGACGGCCGAGGTCTGGCCGATACGGCCGAGCGATTCGGCCGCCGCGGCCCGCACCTGCCAGTTCTCATCGTCGAGGGCAGCCGTCACGGCGGCCGCTGCGGCGGGCTGGCTTGTGAAGGACAAGGCGTTGACCGCAACCGACCGAACGGTGGCATCGGCATCGCGCGTCGCGGCGATGAGCGACGGCAACGTCTCTTCCAGCTTGAGATAGGCAACGACGCCGAGCGCCTGTGCGCGCACATTGGCATCCTCATCCCGCATCGCCGCCAGAGCGGGGCCGAGTGCGCCGCGCGAACGCAACGCTTTCAGCCCGCGAAAACCGGCAGCCCGGACGAAGGCGCGCCCATGACTGACGAGCGGCAGAATGGATTGCGCTGCCGCCGGATCCTTCAGTTCGGCAAGACTATCGGCTGCCGCCTGGGCCACCGTCAAATCCTGATCCGCCGCCAAACTGGCAAGGCCCGCAGCCGCCTCAACGCTGTCGAACTCGGACAGTGCAATCGCCAGCTGCAAACGCACGGTCGCGTCGGGGTCGGCAACTGCGGTCAGGAGATGCGGCAGCACATCCGCGCTCGCGGTCTCGGCAAGGTCGATCACGGCAAGCCGTCGCACGGCCGCGTCTGCATCGTTCAGTCGCTCGCCGATTTCCTCGATGTCGCCAAAATCTTCGAAGGGATCGAATGCAGTCATGTCAGCGCAACAGATAGGGGATGTTGACGGTTACAGCGCCGGTCGGGCAATCCTCCTCGCACGGCATGCAGTACCAGCACTCGTCGAATTTCATATAGGCTTTGCCAGTGAGCTCGCTGATGCGCAGGACATCGAGCGGGCAGACATCGACGCAGACCGTGCAGCCTTTGTCGGCGATGCATTTCGCCTCGTCCACGACGACGGGAACGGTTGTGGGTGAAAGCGCAAGCGGCATGGCTTCCTCGTCAGGCTTGATTGGAAACGCGCAGACGGTCATAGGCCGTCCGCTCGTCGTTCTCGATCGGAACGATGTAGGGTTGGATTGGCCGCTTCTCAGAAACCAGGCGGCCGTCGACCTTGCGGATAAGCGTATGGCAGAACCAGTTGTCGTCATCCTTTTTGGGATAATCGACGCGGTTGTGATAGAGCCCCCAGCGGCTCTCCGTGCGGAACAGCGAGGCATGGGCCGCCATGTCGGCGCAGTCGAGAATGGACGACACTTCGAGCGAACGCATCAGTTCATGTGCGTCGCGTGCGACAAGGGCGGTTTCGAGATCATCCCTGACCTCCGCAAGCCGCGCCTGGCCGATCTGCATCCTGGCCGTCACCTTGGGCGGCTGCAGATAGTCGTTGACCAGGCGTCGGGCCTTGTATTCCAGCTGGTTGGGCGGGATGCCGTCCTCGCGCCGCATCGGTGCCAACACCCGCTCGCGCTCCGCCCGGACAAACTCGCTGTCGAAATCCGGAAGGTTGGTTTCCAGCGCGACTTCGGCAGCGTGTTCGCCCGCGACAGCTCCATTGGTGAAGGCGCCGAGCATATAGTTGTGGGGCACGCTCGCCATGTCGCCCGCGGCGTAGAGGCCCGGCACCGTGGTCCGGGCGAATTCATCGACGAAAACGCCCGATGCGCTGTGACCCGAACAGAAGCCGATTTCGGAAATGTGCATTTCGATCATCTTTTCGCGGTAATCGGTGCCCCGCGCCTGATGGAACCTGCCGCGCGACGGGCGCTCGACCTTGTGCAGGATCTCTTCGATCTCGCCGACCGTGTCGGCATGAAGGTGGTTGAGCTTCAGGAACACTGGGCCCTTGCCCGACTGCAGTTCGTTGTAGAATTCCTGCATCATCTGTCCCGACCAGTAGTCGCTTTCGATGAAGCGATTGCCTTCACTGTTAGCGGTATAGGCTCCGAACGGACCGGCAACGTAAGCACAAGCCGGGCCGTTATAGTCCTTGATCAGCGGATTGATCTGATAGCATTCGAGATTCGCGAGTGCGGCACCCGCATGATAGGCCATGGCATACCCGTCACCGGAATTGGTCGGGTTCTCATAGGTTCCGAAGAGATAGCCGGAATGCGGCAATCCGAGCCGGCCCGCCGCGCCCATGCAGAGGATCGCGGTCTTGGCGCGCAGCACGAGGAATTCAGCCGTGCGCGTGTTCACCGCAATGGCGCCCGCGATCCTGCCGTCCTTGGCGGTCAACAGCCGCGTTGCATGAACCGGTTGGAGACCAATATCCTTTCGCGCTTGATCTGCCGGTAGAGCGCCTTCTTGACGGTATCGCCATTCGGCATCGGCAGCACATAGGTTCCGAGATGGTGGACCTTCTTCAGGTCGAAATCACCGTTGGCGTTCTTCTGGAAGCGGATGCCGAAACGGTCGAGTTCCTGGATGATGTCATAGCAGCGCGAGGCGTATTTGAAGACCGGCGCCTGGTCGACGATGCCGTCATTGGCGATGGTTATTTCCTTGGTGTATTGCTCGGGCGTCGCATATCCTGGAACGACGGCGTTGTTCAGCCCGTCCATGCCCATGCAGATAGCTCCGGAACGCTTCACATTGGCCTTCTCGAGCAGGACGACATTCAGCGCGGGATTTTTCTGCTTCGCCTTGAGCGCCGCCATCGGTCCGGCCGTGCCGCCGCCGATCACCAGCACATCGCAGGTGACTTCCGACAGTCCTTCGACAAAATTATCCATTCTCGTTCCTCAAGCCTGAGAATCGGCGATTTCGCGCAAATAGCTCCAGGGATAGATGCCCCGGTCGTGACCGTCGGAGAAAACCAGACGTATGGCATATGAACCGATCGCCTCTGCGCTCGTCACGGTGACGGTCTCGAACGAATGTTCGTCGCCCTCGATGTCTGCCCGGACCTGCGGTGCCGCCCGGCTGCGCGCTCGCAACATGGACGCCGGGATGAGCGAGACCGCACCGTCATCCCATGTAACGCAGAGATGGCTGCGCGCGGCGGTGACCTTGAGCTCAAGAGGTATCACGGCGGTTCCTGATGGTTCGCCCCCATCTTAGGGATCATAGGACCCTGGACACGCAATAAATTGCCTACGGCCAGCATGCTTATTGAAACCGGGATAAATCGGGGCGGAACAAGATGGGTGGTTGCCGCCCACCTCAACGGCATCTGCTGGTGTTCTTCCGCCCCGATGCGACCAGCCTGATGCGCAAAATCCTTTTTCGGATCGTTCCACCCTGTCTATCTGTCGGTGTCTATTGTGAGCCGCGGTCTCGTGGTGCCGACCCCTCTTTCTTAAAATGCGAAGGGGTCAACTCGAATACGGCCGGGACCCCCTCACCGGTGACCGCTGCTTGAGCGCGAGATCGGCATTGACGCTAATTCACTTACCTTGTCACGAAGTAGAAGCGAGTGCCCGGTCGTGAGGTCGCGGGGGGAAAATTCCAATTAGCTGCGTCGCAAACTGCTCGGTGATTCACCGAAGTGGTCACGAAAACATTTTGAAAAATGCGATGATGAGACGAAACCGCAAGTGATTGCCACCTGCAGCACGGACATATCGGTCAATTCGAGTAGTTGGCGCGCCCGCGCCATTCTGAGCAAAAGATAGTATCGCATCGGTGTCGCCTTGAGATGGTGAAGAAAGAGGCGCTGGATTTGCCGGCAAGAAAGGCCTTGCTGTTGAGCAATCGCGCGGATCGTCAATGGCTCATCTACAGAATTTTCCATAATGCGAATGATGCGGATCAGCTTTTCGCTCGCGCCGCTGAAGCGAAGCCCAAGGGGAGCTGATTGGCAGCTTTCCCCCTCGCGCCATCGATCAGCTGTGAGGAAGCGGCAAACTGATCGCGCCACATCGACACCACAGCGGTCTTCTACTGAGCTGATCGCGAGATCAAACGCCGCAAATTCACCGGCGCAAGTAACTATTCCTTTCTGCTCGACGAACAGAGCGTCGGTCAGCTTGAGGCCTTCAAATGTCTCCGAGAACGCTGCCATCGTGTCCCAATGGATGGTGCAGCGCGTGTCTGACAACAGACCGGCCGCAGCAAGGACCCATGCGCCGGTGCCAAGTCCGTAAAGCCTCACATTGCGACGCGCACAGAGGCGTAGAAGCGACACCAGTGGTGCTGAATGATAGTGCTCGATTCCCTCGCCCGTGCAAACCACGATGCCATCGGGTAAACGTTTCGATTTCAGAAGCTTGGCTTCCTCATTAAGACTTGCATCTACGCACACTCGGATCCCACTGGCACACATAACAGGGGTGCCGCCGTCGCTTATCAACCTCCATCGAAACCGCTCGCAGCCGGACAATCTGTTTGCGTACCGCAATGGATCGATGAACGACGACATACACAGTTGTGAAAATCCCGGAACAAGGACTATCAAGAATTCCGTCATTCCATCAGCCAAAGGCATGAATGGGTAGACATCTAGATTTACGCCGTCCGATTGCCGCTCGATCACAAATCTCTTGTTTATTAAGTTCACTCTGTCACCGCTCGAATTTTAGTGGCATACCGACCAGAGGATGCCGTCGTTTCCTAACCTCTACCGAGAGGATCGAACCAAGCCATCTTTCTCGCTTCGGCCACCTGAGAGCGCCTTTTCCAGCTCCGGCAGGATGACGAACAGATCGCCTACGATGCCGTAATCGGCAACCTGGAAGATAGGTGCTTCCTCGTCCTTGTTGATAGCGATGATGACCTTCGAGTCCTTCATGCCGGCAAGGTGCTGGATGGCGCCGGAAATGCCCACCGCAATGTAGAGGTCGGGCGCCACGACCTTGCCGGTCTGGCCGACCTGCCAGTCGTTCGGCGCATAGCCGGCGTCGACGGCGGCGCGGGAAGCGCCGACGGCTGCACCGAGCTTGTCGGCGACCGGCAGGATGACCTCCTGGAATTTTTCCGAGGAACCCAGTGCGCGACCACCTGAGATGATGATCTTGGCCGAGGTCAGTTCCGGACGGTCGGTCTCGGACAGCTTGTTCTCGACGAAGGAGGACAGGCCCGGATTGGCCGCCGCCTGAATCGTCTCGACAGCAGCCGAGCCGCCCTCGGGCGCCGCCTGGAAGGAGGCAGTGCGCACGGTGATGACCTTCTTGGGGTCTGTCGATTGCACCGTCTGAATGGCATTGCCGGCATAGATCGGACGCTTGAAGGTATCCGGCGAGACCACTTCGATGATCTCGGACACCTGCGCGACGTCGAGCAGGGCAGCCACGCGCGGCGTGACATTCTTGCCCGACGAGGTCGCCGGCGCGATGACGGTGTCGTAAGCGCCAGCCAGCGACACGACGAGTGCGGCGAGTGGTTCCGCGAGGCGCTCGGCGAGTTCGTCGGCTTCGGCCAGCAGCACCTTGCCGACGCCCTTCAATTTGGCGGCGGCGTCGGCCGCGCCCTTGGCGCCCTTGCCGGCCACCAGCACATCGACGTCCGAGCCGATCTGAAGGGCGGCTGACAGGGCCTTGGCGGTCTGGTCCGAAAGCGTTGCGTTGTCGTGTTCCGCGATGAGGAGAATGGTCATTTTTCTGTTCCTTTCCCGATCGCTTACAAAACGCCGGCTTCGTTCTTGAGCTTGTCGACCAGTTCGGCGACGCTCTTGACCTTGACGCCTGCCTTGCGGCCGCTCGGCTCCTCGGTCTTGATGACCTTCAGCCGCGGCTTGACGTCGGCGCCGTAGTCGGCCGGGCTCTTTTCGTCCAACTGCTTCTTCTTGGCTTTCATGATGTTGGGCAGCGAGGCATAGCGCGGCTGGTTGAGGCGAAGGTCGGCGGTCACGATCGCCGGCATCTTCAACTCCACCGTCTGCAGGCCGCCATCGACTTCGCGGGTCACCTTGGCCTTGTCGCCCTCGAGCACCACCTTGGAGGCAAAGGTGCCCTGCGCCCAGCCCAGAAGCGCCGCCAGCATCTGGCCGGTCTGGTTCGAGTCGTCGTCGATCGCCTGCTTGCCGAGGATGACGAGGCCAGGCTGTTCGGCGTCGACGACGCCCTTCAGCACCTTGGCGACGCCGAGCGGCTCGGTCTGCTCGTCGGTCTTGACCAGGATGGCGCGGTCGGCGCCCATGGCGAGCGCGGTGCGCAAGGTTTCCTGTGCCTGCTGCGGGCCGATCGATACGACGATGATCTCTTCGGCCTTGCCGGCTTCCTTCAGGCGGATTGCCTCTTCGACCGCGATCTCGTCGAACGGGTTCATCGCCATCTTGACGTTGGCAAGCTCCACGCCCAGTCCGTCGGCCTTGACCCGGACCTTGACGTTCGCATCCACAACCCGCTTCACGGGCACAAGCACTTTCATCGATTTTCCCTTATTCACTAAGACGCGGCAGCTATACGGGAGTACTGCATGAGGTTGAAGTCGGGTTTTAGGAGAAGTTCACGCCGAAGCGCGACGCGAGCTCCGAAGAGCCGGCGCGCTGCCATATGCGTTTTTGCGTCATTCATCGTGTCGACGGCCACGGCCAAGCCGTCGCGAAAATACCAAAATGCCGAACATCCCGGTTCCACGGACACCGCGAGGATGTCATCGTAGTCAACCGCCAGACCGGCCGTTTGCAACTTGGTGTCGTATTGGTCGCTCCAAAACCAAGGCACAGGCTCATATGCCACCGGCCTGCCCAAAATGGCATTGGCGACCGCGACGCCCTGCTCGATGGCGTTTTGTACCGATTCGAGGCGGATTAGCCGGCCGCCAAAAGGAAAAGCGGCACAATCACCAGCCGCATAGATGTCGGTGTCGGAGGTCTGTCCGAATTTGTCAACAACGATGCCATTTTCGACTATCAGGCCGGCTTGCGCGGCGAGCTCAACATTCGCCATGCCACCAATCGCAACCAGCACTAAATCGGTAGGGAGCATCCTCCCGCTTTGCAAAGATACGCTCGAGACTTTGCCGCTGTCGCCGGAAAATCCTGACAGCTGCTCATTGGTTAGGATGGTCGCGCCGTGGCGCACATGGAGTTCTTCGATCGCTTGAGCTGTTGGAGCGCCTGCAACGCGCTTGAGGACCCGGTCAGCCATTTCGACAATGGTGACCGCATTGCCCATTCGAACAGCAACCGAAGCAACTTCCAGCCCCACATAACCGCCGCCAACGACGACGATGCGTTTTGCGCTTGCTAACGCGCTCCGAAGGCGATCGGCATCCGCGATGGTCCTCAGGGTCAGGATCCCGTCCAGGCCGTCCGTCATCGCTTCCTGAAGTGTCCGTGCCCGAGAGCCTGTGGTCAAAACGAGCTTGCTATAAGAATAACTTCTGCCGTCAGATGTCCTAACATTTCGGCTGTTGCGATCGAACGTGGTAACGGAACTCCCTCGCTCGACCATAATTCCGGCTTTAGCGTAGAACTCCTGAGGACGAAATTCCAATCGCTCCGCCGTTGTCTCGCCCTTCAGGTAGGCTTTGGACAGCGGTGGCCTTTGATAAGGCAGCCATGGCTCATCACCAAGCATGGTAACGGCGCCCTCGTAGCCGGAGTCGCGTAATCTTACGGCACAGGAGAGCGCAGCCTGCCCCGTGCCGACAATGACAACATTGTCCTGCATATGTTCCTCAGGGAATAATTTGTGCTTTATGCTGCCAGCAGTTTAGTCGCAGCGTAATCGATCGCTTCTTTCGTCCAGGCCAGATCACTGTCGGTCAGGGCAAGGCATGGGTAGATCTTACCCGGAGACTTGAAGATCCCCTTCTCACGCAGGGCGGTATTAAATCTACCGGCCGCCGCGGAATTGCCTTTTGCGACGTCTTGATACGATTTCACGGTTTGCTCGGTGAAGACCACGTCAAACAGCACAGGATCGCCAACGATCTGGTAAGCGGTAGCGGTTTGGTCGAGCGCGTTGCTGAGCATGCCTATGACCGCTACGCCATATCCGCGAAGTCGGTCGTAGCTACCGGCTCGACGCAGGATCTCCAAGGTTTTGAGTCCGGCCACAGCGGCAAGTGGATTACCGCTTAGCGTCCCGATCTGAAGGGTGAACCCGTCCTTCCCAACAGCTGCTTTATCGAAGTGTGCCATGATCTCCGTCTTCCCCGCAACCGCTGCAAGCGGAAGGCCGCCTCCGATGATCTTGCCCAAGGTGCATAAATCGGGCACCACGCCATATCGCTCCTGAGCGCCGCCGTAGGCGAGGCGGAATCCGGTTACAACTTCGTCGAAGATTAGAACGATGCCTCGCTTCGAGGTTTCCTCGCGCAATGTCTCCAGGAAGCCTGGCGCCGGCGGGATCAAGCGCTGGAGCGGCTCTACGATGATTCCGGCAATCTTCGAGCCATGCTGGGCCAGGAATTGACGCAGGAATTCAACGTCATTGAAGGGCGCGACGAAGACGCCGTCCCGGACTTGTTCCGGAATCCCGGCCGAGTCTGGAACGCCGTTGGGATAATTCTCAATTCGGTCCGGAAAAACACTGATCAGCGCTTCAGACGACATCCCGTGATAGCCGCCCTCAAACTTCAGTATTTTATCGCGACCAGTATGCGCTCGTGCGAGACGCATGGCGTACATATCCGCCTCGCCGCCTGTCGAAACATATCGAAGCTGTTCTGCACACGGCACCGCCTCGCAGATGACTTCCGCAAGTTCGATCGCATGCCTGTTGCTGGCGAAAAAGGTGAGCCCTCTCGTGGCTTGCTCGCGAATGGCCTCGATGACCTCCGCATTATCATGACCTAGGATCATAGGTCCCGAGCCTATCAAAAAGTCGATATACTCCTTGCCATTCTCGTCCCAGACATGAGCGCCATGGCCTTCTCGTATGACGATGGAAGGATCAAAATTTCCAAATCCGCCGCCGGGTAAGACTGCCTTCGCCCGGCTCACCCAATCGCTTTGTGTGGCGCTAGCATTCACGACGGTGTCAAGCATGTGCCGCAACCTTTTTGGTCGGGCTTGAGCTTTCCGCATCAACCCGTGGATGTTCATTGTTGGGATCGAAGACGGCGTCGCCCAGAACTGTCGCCGCTCGAGGCTCACCGAGTACCATGACCTGCAAATTCGTTCCGACCTGCGCAGCTTCGGGAGCGACATAGGCGAAGGCCAGGATTTTCCCGGCACTCGAGGAATAAGCAATGGAGCTGACGGAGCCGACCTGCCGATCACCCAGCAAAACCGCTTCGCCGCCATTTCCATCGGACACGCCGTCGGCCTCAATGGCAAGATAGGCGCAAATCCAACTCGGCCCTCTCTCCATCGCTTCCAACGTCGCCTGCTTTCCGGCAAATTGTGGCTTGTCCAACTTAACGAAACGCATGACGTCGGCCTCTGGCAGCGTCACTTCATTGGTCAGTTCCCCTGCTCCCTTGAACATCTTTTCCAAGCGCATGACGTTCATTGCGAATGAGCCGTAGTCGACTAAGCCGAAGGCGCTGCCGGTGGCGTGCAGGGCATCGTAGATTGCTGGCAGGCTTTCTCTAGAAGCATGAAATTCCCAGCCCAGCTCGCCCGCATAGGACATGCGAAACGCCCAAACCTTCTGCCCGGCGACTTCGATTTTCTGAGCCGTCAGCCAGGGAAAAGCCGCGTTTGTAAGGGCAGCCTCGGTATTCGGTCCCAGAATGTCGCGAGACCGTGGCCCGTTAAGCGCAAGCGCGCCCCACCTGTCCGAAAGATTGGTGATGGTCACGGATTCATTCGTCGTGCGCGCAAACGTCAGATGGTCCAGGAGGCGCTGTTCGAAGAAGGCAGCGCAGGTGAAGTAGAAGCTGTCATCCGCCAAGCGAACGATCGTCGTTTCCAGCTCGATGCGCCCTCTATCGTTCAGCAAATGCGTAAGAGTAATTCGGCCGGTTTTCGACGGGAGTCGGTTCGGTATGAGTCGATCAACGAACCCGGCAGCATCCGGGCCCGATACCTGAACCTTCGAGAAGGCCGAGATATCCATCAGGCCGGCACATTCGCGCACCGCATTGACTTCCTTCTGAACGAGCGGAAACCAGGCGGGCCGTCGAAACGAGTAATAGTCTTTCTGCTCAAGACCGTCCCTCGCGAACCAGCGAGGGCGCTCCCAACCATAGACCTCTTCGAACACAGCGCCGCGCTTCTGGAGGCGGTCGTAAAGTGCGCTTGGCTTGACCGGCCGCCCATCATGACGGTTGAGATGCGGGAAGGGTATTTCATGGCGCAGAAGGTAATCTTCTTTTGCCTTGGTTACCTGATACCCCGGGTCGGCAAACTTGCCAAAACGCCGTGGGTCGTAGTCGCGCATGTTGATGTCGGAGGCGCCGTGGACCATCCAACGGGCCAGTTCGCGAGTCAGTCCTGGCCCCCATCCGATACCAATCTGACAGCCGCAGTTGAGCCAAAAATTCTTAAGTCCAGGCGCAGGACCGATCAGAGGGTTGCCGTCCGGGGGGTGAGAAATGGCGCCATGCACAGCCCGCTTGATGCCGAGCTGGGAAAGCACTGGCATCCGACCCATCGCATTTTCGAGCCAAGGCATAATGCGATCGTAATTGGGCTCGAACAGCTCATGCTCGGCTTCCCATGGACAGCCTTCGATCCAAACGGCATTGGGATTCGCCTTCTCGTAGATGCCGATCAAACCGGACTTCTGCTCCATCCTGATGTAGCCGGATACCAAACGATCATCCCGAACGACGGGAAGCTCCTTCTCTAGCGTCATGAATTCCGGAACGGTGTCGGTTATCAAGTAATGGTGGGTCATTGAGGTGACGGGGACGTCGAGCCCAACCCATTTGCCAACCTGGCGCGCGTAAGTGCCACCCGCGTTAACGACATGCTCGCAAACGATCTCACCCTGTTCCGTAAAGACGCGCCATTCGCCATTGGGCTCTGGCTTTACGTCCATGACCCGACATTGGCGAACGATCTTAGCCCCGAGCTGACGTGCACCTTGCGCAAGTGCGAATGTGGCGCCGGAAGGGTCAACATGGCCGTCATCGGGCGTGTACAGCGCCGCCTGCACGCCTTCGAGATTATAAAAGGGATGAAGCTCTCTGACGCGCTCCAGATCCACCAATTCCATGGTGAAGCCCAGCGCCTTTCCGACGCTCAGGGTCTGACGGAGCCAGTCGAGTTCGTCATCCGTGTAGGCCAGCCGCAAAGAGCCACAGCCATGCCAGGTTACGGATTGTCCGGTCTCCTTTTCGAGCACCTTGGAATAGAGATCGATATTGTAGCCGACGCATTTTCCGAGCGAAAAACTCGAGGTCGAATGCGTGATCTGCCCAGCGGCATGCCATGTCGATCCCGACGTCAACTCGGCCTTCTCCAACAACACGATGTCGGTCCAGCCTTCATGCGCGAGGTGATAGGCGAGGCCGCACCCCATGATGCCCCCGCCTATGATTACTACCCGCGCGTGAGATATGCTCATTGTCGTCTCCCGAGAAAACTGCCTGTAGACAGGGCTACCGAACAAGTGTACGATTGTCAAGGATGAAACACATGACTGTACCAAACGGAAAAACAGCCACAACGGTTCTCGACGATCTGACGAGCCGCCTATCTACATTCACTCCCGAGTTGCAAAAGGCAGCTGCCCACGTGCTCGAGAATTCGAACATGATCAGCATCACGTCGATTAGAAGCATGGCGCAAGGCGCAGACGTAAAGCCCAACACGCTGGTGCGAATGGCGCGCGCGCTTGGTTTTGAGGGCTACGAGGATTTTCGCAAACCCTTTCGAGAGCAAGTGATGCGCGGACGTGAGGACTTTCCCGACCGGGCCCGCTGGCTGCAGTCGCTATCCAAAGGCGGGAAACTAGCCAGCCTCTACAGCCAGATGGCATCCACATCGATCGAAAATATCGAAGGTCTGTTTTCGGGAACAAGCGCGTCCGAGATCAAGAAACTCGCGGATTCCATTGTAAAAGCGCGCACCACCTACGTCTTGGGCTTGGGCTTTGCCAGTTCGGTTGCCCGAAATTTCGCCTATCTGGCAAGCATGGCAGTGGACAGCGTCGTTGCGATTCCACGCGAGGGATCCCTTCCTGTGGACGGATTGGTTCGCGCCGAGAAAGGCGATCTCCTGATAGCCATGACGTTCAAGCCGTACCGGCGCGAGGTCGTCGAGGCCGTGGAGTTGGCTCGCGCCTATGGCATCAGGGTCGTTGGCATCTCGGATAGTCCCGCGTCGCCTATCCTGGCCCGCGCCGACCAACGTTTCGTCATCCCGACCGACACGCCACAGTTTTTCCCGTCGACCGTTGCCTTGACGGCGCTTTTTGAAACGATCGTTGCTTTCGTGGTGGCTGAAGCGGCTGCCGATGCAGTCAGTAATATCGAGCGCTTTCATAAGCGCCGCTACGAGCTTGGTGTCTACTGGAAAGAGGAACCACGATGAACGTTTCGTCCGAGCCGCCGAAACCCCTGCGATCGCTGGAAGCGCGCTACTATACCGATCCTACCATCTTCGCCAACGAAGAAGACGGACTTCTGAGCAGGACGTGGCAATTCGCAGGCCACTCCTCTTTGGTGGAGAAACCTGGCGACTACTTCACCTTTGAGCTCGCAGGGCAGAGCCTGTTTTGCATTCGCGACAGAGATAGCCAGGTCCGCGCTTTTTACAATGTTTGCCAGCATCGCGCGCATGAACTGGTAAGGGGAAGCGGGAACGCTCGGCTTCTGGTATGCCCCTACCACGCTTGGACCTATGAACTCACGGGCAAGCTGCGAGGCGGTCCCAACGTCAATGCCGTCCCGGGATTCGATCGCAACGACATCTGTCTGACGAGCGTGAAAGTCGAACTGTTTTGCGGATTCGTTTTTGTCAATCTCGACCCGGATGCCAAACCGATGGACGAGTGGTTCCCAAAGGTTCGGCAGGAGCTGACGGAATTTGTCCCTCACATCGACCAGCTGAAGCCTCTGGAATGGGTTGAGATTCCTGAAAGCTGCAACTGGAAGGTATCGATCGAGAATTATTCCGAATGCTACCACTGTGCTCTGAACCATAAGACGTTTGCTACCGGGGTTATAAAGCCCGAAACATATGACATCCAGCCTCAGGGCTATTGTCTGCGTCATACTACCGAATGCCAGAATCTCGACCGAATGAGTTATCCCATCGACCTCAACGCCAATGCGCGCGCTGGGGAATATTCGTCCTGGTTTCTTTGGCCGACATTTTCCTTTCAGGTTTATCCCGGCAATATTCTCAACACCTATCACTGGCGCATCAAGAATGTCGACGAAGTCGTCGTCTGGCGTGGTTGGTATACGATCGACGGAGCCGAGTCCGACATCATCCGAAAATTGGCAATGCAGGACAGGGTGACAACCGTCGAAGAGGATATCCATATCGTCGAGGCCGTCCAGCGTGGCTTGCACAGTCGCGGATACAGACCGGGTCCGCTCGTTATCGATCCGAACTGCGGTGTGAACTCCGAGCACTCGGTACGAATGTTACAGCAGTGGATGCGTGAAGGTGTCGATGCCTGAGATCAAAGCCTTTTGGCAGAACTACATAGATGGTGAGTGGGTCGACGGCGGTGCGGGCAATCTCAGCGTCGATGATCCTGCAACTGGAGAGGCGCTTGCGCAGCAAGCCCTGGCGAGCGCGCAAGACGTTGATCGCGCCGTGAAGGCCGCCAAGGCCTGTCATGAGTCCGGCGCGTTGACAGAAATGCGTCCCGTCAAGCGGGGGCGAATGGTGCGGGCGATGGGCACCTATCTGCTCGATCATATCGACGAGATTGCCCATGTCCTATGCCGCGAAGCGGGCAAACCGCTTTGGGAGGCCCGCATCGAGGTCGAAGGGGCGGCTCGATATTTCGAGTACTACGGCAATCAGTGCGAAACGATCGAAGGTCGTTCCATACCCCTCGGAGACAGCTACTACGATTTCACGGTCTACGAACCGTTCGGCGTATCCGCGCATGTCGTCCCCTGGAACTATCCACTCGAGATGACCGCACGCTCGTTGTCGGCGGCTCTGACAGCAGGCAACGCGTGCGTTGTAAAGACTCCTGAGCTCGACCCTTTGACCAATTCGTTCATCGCAAGCGCCGCCGAGTACGCGGGGCTGCCGCGGGGGGCGGTGAATATTCTCTGCGGCTTGGGCAGCGAGGCGGGCGGGTCCCTCGTCAGCCACCCCGACGTAAATCAGATCGTCTTCACCGGCTCGGTTCCGACAGGGGTCAGTATCGCATCGGCCGCTGCAAAAAATGTGGTTCCATGCGTGCTTGAACTGGGCGGTAAGTCCGCCGCGATCGCTTGGCCGGACGCGAACCTGGACAACCTTGTGTCGAATGTTCGTTGGGGGATTTTCTTCAACGCGGGCCAGGTGTGTTCGGCTATGTCTCGGCTGATCGTGCATGAGGATGTGCACGACGAGGTTGTTGAGCGGGTTGCGGACATGGCGCGCTCCATTTCAGCAGGTCCTGGCGTGGATAGGCCCGAATTCGGTCCCAACATGGGCGCCATGATTTCGGACGCGCAACGCAATCGAGCTGAATCCATGTGCCGGCAAGCCGAGCGGCAGGGAGGTCGGGCGGTCGTCGGTGGCAGGCGCCTCAACCGTCCAGGATTTTTCTTGGAGCCGACTGTCTTCGACAACGTAACACCGGATATGACGATCGCACGGGAGGAAGTCTTTGGGCCTGTTCTCTCGGTTTTGAAGTTCAGCAGTGACGATGAGGCGCTGCGCCTGGCGAACGGCACCGATTATGGCTTGGTCTCCGGTATCTTCACGGCAGATGTCGATCGCGCGATGAAGACCGCGCGGCGCTTAAGAGCCGGACAGGTATTCGTCAATGAGTGGTACGCCGGGGGCGTCGAGACACCTTTTGGCGGCTACGGCAAATCGGGCTACGGCCGCGAAAAAGGCCGAGAGGCGCTTTGGAACTACTTGCAAACCAAAAACATCGCGATTGCCATTCGCTGAAGGAGAACTCCGTTGCAACAGGATTTGTTTGACGTCGGTCTTGCCAAGCGCAAGGCTACGTTAGGTGCAAAGTACGTCGAAGCCAATCTCGCTGCGGCCGATGATTTCACCCGGCCCTTTCAAGAGGCGATGACAGCATGGTGTTGGGGTTTTGGTTGGGGAGATGAGACGATCGACGCGAAAACGCGCTCGCTGATGAATCTCGCCATGATCGGCGCTTTGGGCAAAATGCATGAATGGGAAACCCATTGCCGCGGCGCCATTACCAATGGCGTCTCAACGGACGAAATCCGCGCTGTTATCCACGTTGTCGGCATCTATTGCGGCGTTCCCCAAGCGCTCGAGTGCTTTCGCGTTGCCCGCAAAGTGCTGCAGGAGCAAGGGATGCTATGAAGATCACCAGTATAACCGTTTGGCAGGTAGACCTGCCTCTTTCGAAACCGTACTGGTTATCGGGAGGACGGCTTCGCTTTGACAAGCTCGACAGCACGTTCGTCCGGATCGACACCGATGAGGGCATTTCGGGTTGGGGTGAAGGATGCCCTTGGGGCAACACCTATCTACCCGCCCATGGGCCCGGTATTCGCGCTGGAATTGGAACGCTGGCACCTTCTCTATTGGGCCAAGACCCTTGCGCTCTTGACGCCATCAATCGCACGATGGACATCGCCTTACCTGGTCACCTCTATGTCAAATCGGCACTCGATATGGCGTGCTGGGACATATTGGGGCGCGTTTCTGGAATGCCTCTATGGCGGTTGCTTGGAGGCGACAAAGCCGATCCGGTTGCCGTCAACTCGTCTATTTCCACCGGATCTAACGATGAGATGATCGCGCTGATCCGTCAGGCCTACGAGTATGGATATCGGACGCATTCGGCGAAGGTTGGTGGCAGTGACCCTGTCGTTGACATCTCGAGAATCGAGGCAATCGAAGCGGCTTTGCGCCCAGACGAAACGGTCACCTATGACGTAAACCGCGCCTGGCTTCCTGCCGTTGCGGTTCAAGTCTTGAATAATGTCGCCTTGCGTGGATGGGTCGAGCAGCCTTGCGAAACCCTTGCGCAATGCGCGCAAGTCGCAAGCCGGGTCAAACAGCCTATTATGCTCGATGAGTGCCTGCATACCTTCCAGGATCATCTTGATGCCTGGAAGCTCGGTGCGTGCGAGGGTGTCAAGGTGAAGCCTAATCGCGTTGGCGGGCTGACCAAAGCAAGGCAAATTCGCGACTTCGGGGTGTCTGTCGGCTGGCAGATGCATCTGGAGGATCTCGGGGGATCCGCCCTAGCCGACACGGCAGCCATACACCTTGCATCCTCAACCCCGCGCGAAAACAGACTGGCGAGCTGGCTTTGCCATCACCACCTGGCCGTTGATCCTGTTCCAGGTCAAGGTGCGCGGAACGTCAAAGGCTATGCCACGCCCCCCTCGGTGCCCGGCTTAGGAGTGAGCCCCGACCCCAACCACCTTGGGGCACCGGTATCGACGTTCCATTGACCCAGGAGATCCTCGTGAGCTCACAATCATTAATGCGCGCCGTTATACTGACTGGCCATGGCGGCCTGGATAAACTCCACTATCGTGAAGATTGGCCCATTCCGACGCCTGCAGAGGGGCAGGTTCTGATCAGAGTCGGCGCCTGTGGTTTGAACAATACGGACATCAACACTCGCACGGCTTGGTATTCCAAATCGGTTACAGACGGCATCACGCCATCGACCGGCAGCGAAGGCTTTGCAAATGCTCGATCAGAGGAAGGAACTTGGGGTGGTGCGCCAGTTCGATTCCCATTGATCCAGGGCGCTGACGTCGCTGGCATCATCGTCGGCGTCGGCGCGGGGGTGGATTCCGCGCGAATTGGTGAGCGGGTTATAGTGGATCCCTGGTTGCTTGGCACGGGTGATTGGATGGACCTTGCCAATGCGATCTATTTTGGATCGGAATGCGATGGCGGTTTTGCCGAATATACGGTCGTACGGTCCGGCAATGCGCTGCGTATCAACACCGACCTTTCCGATGCGGAGCTTGCAACATTCCCTTGCGCGTACACGACGGCGGAGAACCTGGTGGCGCGAACGGATCTTCGTCCCGGTGAGACAGTGGTGATCGCGGGAGCTTCGGGCGGAGTCGGGTCGGCTGCGGTGCAGCTGTGTCGGCTGCGCGGGGCGCGGGTCGTTGCTATAGCGAGCGCCTCGAAGATGGCCAACCTTAGGAAACTCGGCGCAAATGCGGTAGTCGATCGAAACACGCCTGCTCTGTCTGACGCAATCCGATCGGCGGTAGGCGGCCAGGTCGATGTTGCGATTGACGTCGTCGGAGGCAATATTTTCGGTCATCTCATTGAAGCTTTACGCCAAGGAGGACGGTATTCCAGCTCCGGCGCAATTTCAGGGCCTACAGTCGAGTTCGATTTGCGACAGCTCATCTACAAGGATCTGCAGCTCACTGGCGCAACAATTGTACCACCTGGCACGGCCAAGCGACTTGTAGGCCTCATCGAGCAGGGACTGCTGAAGCCACTTCTGGCAGCGCAGTACCCTCTGCGAGAGCTCCCCCAAGCGCAGCAGGCGTTTATGGATAAACAGCACGTCGGGAACATCGTGGTCACCACGCACTAGCTGCGATTCTCCAACGTAGGAGGCTATCGACTCCGCCGCTCAAAGGCAGTCAGGCCAGGCTGACCGCTCTGGCTAACGCTGCACGGGTTTCTCGGATCGAGTCCAACCAGTCCGGGTCCATCTGCGGAACGGAGGTCAGGAGGAGCTCCGTGTAAGGATGATATGGGGGGGCGAAGAACTCATCCTTCGGGCCTTGCTCAACGATGCGCCCTTGATTCATCACAACAACTTCGTCTGCGATAGCTCTAACGATCTGCAAGTCGTGCGTAATGAACAGATATGAAACCCGCAGATTCTTTTGTAGCTCCATCAGCAGCCTAAGGATGCCCTGCGCCACCGATTGATCGAGGGCCGATGTCACCTCGTCACAAATGATCAGATCGGGTTTCGCGGCTAAGGCCCGCGCGATGCACAAGCGCTGCTTTTGTCCACCTGAGAGCTCTTCGGGAAAGCGATCCAGAAAAGTGGGATTGAGCTCGATCTGCTCAAGCAGCTCAATGATACGTGCTGTGCGAGGGCGGCCCACGAGCCCGTGGTAGAAGGTCAATGGCCGCCCGAGTACCTCCCGCACGCGGTGGCGCGGATTCAACGATGTGTCGGGCATTTGGTGAACAAGCTGGATGCGCCGTCGTAAATCCAGGCTGCGGCGTCTGAGCGAGGAATCAATCGGTTTGCCATCGAACAAAAGGGTACCTTTGCTGCACGGCAGCAGACCAGTGACGACGCGCGCGAGCGTTGATTTCCCAGAGCCTGATTCACCCACCACCGCTACCGTGGTGCCCTCCCCTACGGAGAGGCTGACGTCATGGAGTACCTTTATCGAGCCGTAAGCGGCATCCACGGCGGAGACGGTTAGGATCTTTCGACTTGCGGTCGTCGTGTCGCTTTTTGGAGGATCACGCCTCAGTAGCTGGCGCGTATAGTCGGCTGAAGGCTGCTCCAAGATCTGCCGGGTGTTGCCTTCTTCGACCAGTTCGCCGTGCCGGAGCACCATGATACGATCGGCGAGCTGGGCGACAACCGCCAGATCATGGGTGATATAGATCGCCGCGGTGTGGAAGTCGCGGACAACATCCTTGATCGCTGCCAGCACCTCGATCTGAGTGGTCACATCAAGGGCGGTTGTGGGCTCGTCGAAGACAATGATATCCGGCTTGCAAGCCAACGCCATCGCCACCATCGCCCTTTGCAACTGACCGCCGGAGACCTGGTGCGGAAAGCGCTCGCCGAAGGATTCCGGATTAGGCAGATGCAGCTTTCGATAAAGTTCGACCGCCTCAGCGCGCGCGGACGCGGCATCGCGAATACCGTGAACGACGGCAACTTCGGTGTATTGATCGATAAGCCGGTGCGCTGGATTGAAGGCAGCTGCCGCCGACTGAGCGACGTAAGCGATCCTAACGCCTCGGAGGCGGCGTAACTCTGCCTCGGAAAGTTCGCTTAAATCTTCGCCGGCGAACAGGATGGTTCCATCCGTGATCCGGCAACCAGGTTTAACATACCCCAGGGCGGCAAGCCCTATCGTCGACTTGCCGGCGCCAGATTCGCCGATAAGACCAAGTATCTCACCGCGTCGCAGCGTGAGATCAATCCCTTTGACGATCTCGGCCCAACCGGCTTTGCTTTTGCCACGAATTCGAAGTCCTTTCACATCCAGTATGACGTCGCCTTTGGCGCCGCGGACATTATCAAGTTTCGTCATCTAAACCGCTCGTCTTGTGCAGAAACCAATCCACTAGAAAATTTATCCCGACCGTCAGAAGGGCAATGGCGGCGGCGGGCAACAGTGGGGTGATATCACCGTAGGTGATAAGAATTGCGTTGTCCCTCACCATGGAGCCCCAGTCTGCCGTAGGTGGCTGCAGGCCGATGCCCAAAAACGAAAGGGAGCTGATCAGGAGAAAAACGAAGCAAAAACGCAAACCGAACTCGGCCACGAGCGGAGGCAAAATGTTCGGTAACACCTCACGTGAGAGTATCCAGATCAGCCCCTCCCCCCGCAGGCGCGCTACCTCCACATAATCCATGACCGCGATGTTCATTCCAGCCGCGCGCGTCAGGCGAAAGACGCGCGTCGCGTCGAGCACGGCAATAATCGAAACCAACGAAGTGACCGACGCACCGAAAATCGTAAGCAGCAGCAAGGCGAAAATCAGCTGTGGGACTGCCATCAGGATGTCTACCAGTCGCGCCAGGACCTGATCGACCCAACCGCCGACGACAGCCGCAACAAGCCCCGCGCCGCCGCCAATAAGAAAGGCAAGGGATGTCGTCAGAAACGCGATGCCGACGGTGTTTCGTGCCCCGTATATTAACCGCGACAGCGTGTCCCGACCTAGATTGTCAGTGCCCAATAGATGCTGGGCGGTCCACGGATCGAACTGTGAACCGACCACCTGGCCTTCTCCGTACGGGGCGATTACGGACGCAAATAGCGCAACCACGATGTAGATGGCAACGATGACAAGACCGAACCAGGCGCTTAGTGGCGCCGCACGAAGGCCTTCGAGCAGTGCGCTAAAGCGGCGGGGGTCTTGGTGATGAGGCCCGCCGGTCGGGCCTATGCTCGGCCGCGGGGAAAGATCAGCGGAAGTACTCATTTGGGGTACATAAGCCTCGGATTGGTCGCAATCGACAACACGTCTGCGATCATGTTCAGCGCAACGTAAGTCGCTGCAAAAATTAGGCTGCAGGCTTGAACGACCGTAATGTCGCGGCGCTGAACGGAGTCGATCATGAGCTGCCCGAGTCCTGGATAGACAAACACAACCTCGACCACGACAACGCCTACAATGAGGTAGGCGAGATCGATCACCACGACATTGATAATTGGTGCCAAGGCATTGGGTAGCGCATGCCACACAATGACCCGCCGCTGGCCAATACCCTTCAGCTTTGCCATCTCTATAAACGGGCTGCCCAGAACGCTGATAATTGCCGCACGCGTCATGCGCATCATATGCGCGGCGACCACCAGCGTGAGCGTCAGTGCCGGCAACGTCACCAAGTAGAGGGAATGCGTAAAGCTATCGCTATCTCTCATCGTCGACAGGCTGGGAAACCAGCCCGCCTGGACGGAGAAGAACATGATCAAAATGTAGGCGACGAAGAACTCGGGAAATGAGATCCAGGTGAGTGTGACCGCGTTCGTTGCGCGGTCGAAGACCGAGCCACGATAAAGTGCTGTGAGCAACCCCAAGAGCAGGGACACCGGTACAGAGAAGCAGGCGGCAACGCCTGCCAGAAACAAGGTGTTGCCCAGCCGCTCACCTATCAACTGTGAGACGGCACGCCCGTTTGCGAGGGAGTGTCCGAGATCCCCGGTAAGCAATCCACCGAGCCAGTGCACATATCTTATGTGAAGGGGTAAATCGAGCCCCAGTTCGTGCCGAAAGGCCGCGACCGTTTCAGGCAGGGCGGACTGGCCCAGGATTTCGGTCGCCACATCTCCGGGAAGCAGGGACACCCCGAGGAAGATAAAAAGCGACACCACCCATAGGACAAAAATCCCCAGGCCGAGGCGCTTGATGATCAGCTTTGGAATGTTCCCCATCGGTCCCTCCGCCCACAGTCATGGCACAAATGTTTTTGTATGGACAGCCTAATAAAACAATCGTACCTTCGTCAACCAGCGGATGGTCGGACAAAGCGAATAAGTCGGGAAGGACCTCCGTTGGCATGCTCATCAAAGCGCTGCTGTTCTTCGCCCCACAACAGCGGTGAAACAGGGTGGGGTACAATGGGAGAATCTCCATGAATGGTCACCTGTCATGGCGTCCGACGCGGCGAACCGTGCTCGTCGCCGGCGCCGCGGCGATTGCAGGCGCCAGCTTGCGCGGCGGCCCGGCTTTGGCCTCGACCCCCAAGCGAGGAGGAACCTTACGTATAGGCTATTCCCAGGGCGCAACCGCCGACAGCCTCGATCCCATGTCCTACTTTTCCGATCCTAATTATGCCAGTGGGTGGCTCTTCGGAAACAATCTAGTCGAGCTCGCGCCGGACAAGAGCCCAGTTCCGGAATTAGCTGAGAGCTGGGAGGCCAGCAAAGATGCCAAGACGTGGACGTTCAAGCTGCGCAAGGGTGTGGAATTCACAAACGGCAGGAAGCTGACTTCAGCCGACGTGGTCTACTCCCTGAAAAGGCATATCGCAGCGGACTCCAAGTCGGCGGCAAAGGGCCTCCTTGAGGATTTTGCCGACATTCGCGCCGACGGGCCCAACGTCGTTGTCATTGAACACAAAACCGGCGACGTTGACGTTCCAGTTATTCTCGGCGACTTCCACCTTCAAATTGTGCCCGAGGGCTTCAAAGACTGGACCACGTTTATTGGGACGGGACCCTATATCCTCGATAAATTCCAGCCGGGTGTGACGCTTAGTGCCCATCGCAATCCGAACTACTGGAAAGCCGATCGCGCTTGGTTCGATGGCGTGGAATTCACCTATATCAATGACGCTACTGCTCGAGCCAATGCCCTAACCACAGGCGCTGTCGACGCAGTTGACCGTATCGAGCCGAAGATCGTGCAGTTGGTAAAGCGAAACAAGCAGCTAAAAATCGTGGAGACGGTCGGCGGCGCGTACGTCGGTAGCGCCATGGACATCGGCAACAAGCCGTATACGGACAACAATGTCCGCGAGGCAATTAAATACGCAATTGACCGCGAAAAGCTGGTTGCCAGCATCTTCTCGGGGTTTGCGGAAGTCGGCAACGACCAGCCGATCGCGAGCAACGACCCGTTTTTCAACAAGTCCTTGCCGCAACGCAAGTACGATCCGGACAAGGCGAAGTGGCATTTGAAGCAGGCCGGGCTTACGTCGCTCGATGTGGAACTTAGTGCCGCCGACGCCGCCTTTGGGGGCGCCGTCGATTCTGCCGTTCTGATGGCCGAGCAAGCGCGAGCCGCCGGGATCAATCTCGCCGTCAAGCGAGAACCAGACGATGGATATTGGTCCAACATCTGGATGAAGCGACCGTATTTCACGACCTATTGGGGTACACGGCCCACGCCCGGAATGATGTTCTCGCTTGCGTTCAAGTGCAATGCTCCCTGGAATGAAACGAGGTGGTGCAACGACCGCTTCAGCCAAATGCTGCAAAGCGCCCGCACGGAGCTCGACGTGGACAAGCGTCGATCGATGTATCATGAAATGCAGGCGATCTGCAGCCAAGACGGCGGCAATTGCATCTTCGCGTTCCCTGCTACGTTGGACGGCTACAGCACGAAGGTCGATGGCGTCGCTCCTGATCTCGTTCGCTCAATGGCGGGCGCGCGTTTGGCCGAGCGCGCTTGGTTCACGGAGTAGAAAAGCGCAGCATGAGATCACCCCGGGGACTGTATTCTTCTTCGGGGTGACACGTCTTTCCACCGCACCCTCCCCCGGGTGCACTGTGTATTTACCACGGCATTGAACCAATTAGTTCAATGTTCTTAGACATGGGCGAGGACCAGCATGAAAATAACAAGGCTCGTGGTCTGGGAGGTTGCCCTGACCAGCCATGTTGCTTATCACATGGCCGGCGGAAAAACCTGCGATACCGTGACATCGGTATTGGTTCGCGTTGATACCGATGAAGACATCTCGGGGTGGGGCGAGGTTTGCCCGATCCCCCACTATCTACCCGCGTATGCAGAAGGTGTCCGCCCAGCGCTCGAATATATGGCGCCTGTTATTATTGGGGCCGACCCTATCGGACCCGAAGCTTTGATGAGCAAGCTCGACGGATGGCTCCAGGGGCACGTTTACGCAAAATCCGCGCTGGACCTGGCACTTTGGGACATCACAGGCAAAGTCGCAAAACTGCCCCTATACGCCCTTCTCGGCGGGCGACAGGCGCTACGCATGCCTCTGTATCATTCAATTACCTGTACTGCACCGGACGAAATGGCGCGTATCGCGCGGGAGGCCCTCGCCGAAGGGATGCGGCAGTTCCAGGTGAAGCTGGGTACAGACAACAATTGGGAGACCGATGTAGCGCGGCTTCGTCAAGTGCGCGAGGCGGTTGGCCCCGGTCCTCTTGTCTACGGAGACTGGAATTGCGGTGCGACCCGGTTAGACGCGACCCGCGTCGGCAAAGCCGTCGCGTCACTCGACATCATGCTGGAACAGCCTTGCGCGACCTTGGAAGAGTGCGCGGCAGTTCGGGCTGCCACAGGTCTCCTCATGAAAATCGATGAAAACGCCTATGACAGCGGCTCCTTGCTACATGCCTACAATCTCGGTTGCATGGATGCCGTCGCGTTGAAGCTTTCCAAATCAGGCGGACTGAGCGCCCTTCGTCGCCTTCGCGATCTGTGTTTGCACCTCGGCGCCAAGATGTGCATCGAGGATACGTGGGGATCTGACGTCACCACTGGAGCTTTGCTTCACTTGGCGGCCGCCACCCCCGTGAGCCGGCTTTTGAACACCTGCGACCTGTCGGGGTATGTTGCGCCGCGCCTGGATCCCGGCGCACCCGTGCGCAGTGGCGGTGAGATCTCGCCGCCTGAGGGACCGGGGATCGGCGTCAATCCTGACCCTGACGTGCTTGGTCAATCGAGTGCAATTATCAACTAAGCCGACACAATGGGACCCTACCGAAAATGAAAATCACTTCAGTTGATATTTATCGCAAGAACCTCACCTACATCGGGGGGGTTTATAAATGGGGCCGAGGAAATGCAATCGCGACCGCTCGATCGACAGTCGTGGTTATCGGCACCGATGCTGGCCTCACAGGCGCGGGCGAATTCTGCCCCTGCGGGGAAAACTATATGGAAGCCCATGGCGAAGGGACTGAAGCGGCTGCGAGACTGCTGGCGCCCGCTATCATGGGGCATGATCCGCGGCAGGTCGGGGTGATTGAAAGGATCATGGACAACACGATACGCGGTCATGGATACGCGAAGGCCCCATTCGACGCAGCCTGCTGGGATCTTCTCGGCAAGGCGGTCGAGCAGCCTGTGTGGATGCTGCTTGGGGGACGACACACGCATGGCGCTCCCCTTTACAAGGTCGCGCCTCAAAAAGCGCCAGAGGACATGGTCGCTGAGATGAACAGCCTTCGTCAGCAGGGCTATCGGCAGTTTCAAATTAAGGTCGGCGCTAACTGGGTAGACGATATAGAACGCATTCGCGCAACCGTGCCCAGCCTGCTTCCCGGCGAGAAGGCCTTTGCCGATGCAAACCAGGGATGGCGCGTCGACGAAGCCCTCAGTGTGGGCAAGGCCACCCGTGACCTTGACTATATCATGGAGCAGCCTTGCCAGACCTATGACGAGTGCCTGCAGGTGAGGCGCAAGGTCGATCTGCCGATGAAGCTCGATGAGTGCATTGATAGCTTCGATATGGTGAGGCGCGTCATTGCTGATCGCTCGGCGGAAGTCGTTTGTCTAAAAATCTCGAAGCAAGGAGGTCTATCCAAGGCGCGCCGTATGCGGGATATGCTTATAGATAATCGCATCCCCGTCGTTTCCGAAGATAGCTGGGGCGGCGAAATCACCACGGCAGCGGTAGCGCATTTTGCCGCCTCCACCCCCAGTGAGTTCCTGATCAATACGACGGATCTGCATAACTACAATAACGAGCGCACCGGCACCCCTGGCCCATTAACCGGTGAGGGGAAGATGTTTGCATCGGACGCGCCTGGGCTGGGGGTTGAGCCCGACCTTGAGAGCTTGGGCGCGCCGGTTGCTTCTTACCGCTAGCCCCCCGAGTTTTGTTGATCAGCCATATGAGCCCTACCGGTCGCTTCCAACGCATGTTGAAGATGGGCTGTGCATTTGGTGCGCCCTCAATAGTATCCATGGAACCGGCTACGCATCACGGAAGCGGCGCCGAGATTGATCAATGTGGAAGCATCGAAGACTGGGAGTCCGGTCGCCTCCTGAACAGCATGAGCGTAGGGCGGAAGATCGGTGCATTCGAAGAGAAGGGCGCCGATCTCGGTGGCTGGTTCTCTTCGCTTCGTTCGGCATGCTCTCCACTTCGAACGGCAAGTTGACGCCCCAGGCGAGGGAAGCTCGAAACTTCGCCTACATCATTGACGAGCTCAACCCGGTCAGAGATGCAGATTGCCTAGAAGAAACTCCGCCCAGTTCGCCGACGCAAACGCCTGCGGTATGCGCACGGTGCCCGCGCCTGGGAATGGATTGAATGAGCCCTGGAATGCTACCAGGCACCCTCGCCCTGTGGTCGAAGTCACGCATGGAGAGGCGGATGCGGGAAACGCGCACGTCGGGTTCGCAGCGGAGATGAAGAAACTGCCTCGGTAATGAGGCAAGGCGCTTTATCCGCACTCAAGCAGGCTAAGCGCCGGAGGTGCGGCAGCGGGCGCGTTAGGGATGCGTGCCTGAAGGGGTGAAGACGACCGCAGGCCGGCTTCAGCGAAGCCCGCAGCCCGGCCCGCAGGGAGACGCCCACCTGATCTCTTCCGGCGCCGATCGGCGAGGCAACGACAAACCAGGCGCGGCATGTGCCCTTCTTATTCGTCGAGAACCACTGCGGTCGCCTCGGATCCCAGACCCACCGCGGCGGCTCTGGGTCGGGATTGCGATAGCGATGCCAAGACATGGAGAGTGCTGAAGAATAAGATTGTTTTGCTCTTTACCAAAACTTCGGCGTGGCATTTTAATTGCAGGAATGGAGATTGCATGAATGGAGATTGAAGAACGAAAATACCCAGGTGAGCTGGCCTCCCCGCTGCAGGTCCACGAGCTTGCGGAAGAGTACCGCAAGGCGGCAACCATGCTGCTTCGGCTCGGCCGGCCAGGCAAACCACTCACTCGAGCGCCCTTCAGGTTGTCGGCGATCCATGCGATCGAACTCTATCTGACCGCGCTTTTGCTTCACCGTGGGCGCAGCCCCAATCAAATCCGAAAGATGCAGCATGATCTGTCGGCGCGCACGGAGCTCGCTTTGGAAGCGGGGCTGCGCCTTCGCGCGAAAACCGCCCAACATCTTCACTCCCTCAGCCAGAACCGGGAATATCTCGTCACCCGCTACGGCCCGGAGCTGGCTGCAACCGCCTCCCAGATAAACCGGCTTACCGCTACTCTGGACGAGGTGGCGGCAAAGGTGACCATATTGATCGGCTTGTCCTCAATTATGCCGCAGCCGGTCGGCCCAGCATGCAGAGCACTATTTCCGCTGCGGAGCTGTCACGGGAACCCCACAGCAGCCTGACGTGAGCGAAACGGCTGTCTTCGGCAACAACCGTCCCTTCGCTATGGTGTCTTAAAAGCGTCATTCGATCCACCCGTTAGCTGAAAGGTCGGTACTGTCTGGCGCGCATCAAATTTCGAGCAGGGAGTAAGGGCGGCCGGTCGGCTTCACCACATGCATGGTGACATTGTAAACCGGCGCTTCAACGGAAAGTCATAAGATTAGCGAGCTTCTGGGATCCCTCTTAGAGATTTTGGACTGAGACCTTGTGTGCGGCGCACAGCCAGCATCCTTCCCAGTAACAAGCGTGGTGGCGAGGTTTACCCGAGCATCGCGCCGTTCTCCGAACATGGCGTCCGCACAACTGCATCGCCCGGCTCGATCACATTTGGCGTCGCTAATTCGAAATTGGCATCCCACTCTGCAAACAACTCGGGGACTTGATCGACACGAAAGTATCGTTCCGCAGCGGTCTTGCTGGTTGCCTTGTCACGTCGCGCCAACCGCTCGGCTTCTGGTCGTGGGACGAGGTAGATTGCGCGAGCTTTGAACCCCTCGGATGGCAGCAGAACAATCGCCAGCCAATCGAATTGGTCATAGTCGTTGTAGCCGACGTAGGCAGCACCCCGCTTAAATGTCCGCGACTTCACCGAAACACGTTGCGCTGGCCGGTCGACGGGTTGCGCGATCACATCGTAGCCGGGCCAGTTGTCGGGAACTTTCAAAGCGGGGATCCCCGCTAGCGTGAGTTCTGCGGCAACGATCATTTCACAAGCGTCGCCCATCTGCTTGGTCGTATATCGTTTCGGGGCGGTCGCTCCCATGCTGGTCGAACTGGCATCCAGCGGAGCTTTTAGCATTTGAGAAAATCCTCATTGCCGGTGGCCCAGCCCAAGCGGAGCCGCTGCCCTGACTTTAAGATCACCGTGCTCGGCAGGTCCGGTTTAACTTCGGCACCGAGAAGGCGTGCGAAAGTGGCAAAATCGTCAAACCACATTCGGGCTGGTGAGAACGAGTGGACGATCATGGCGGCTTCATCGGTCTTGAACCGCCGAGCCTCGATCAGCGCGGAAGCCGCCCTATGCACCAACTGATAACGGATATGCAATGGCGGCACATCATCGAAGCCGAGCAAGCCGCATAGTTGGCGCATGCGCTCTCGCTTTCCCGGCGATGGTTCGGCATACCACTCGCCCACGGTCGGTCCGAACGGCTCGCTTACCTTGCCTTCGATGGTTGCAGCACAGGTCTGTTCGCCGAAGCGGATAAGCGCAAACACGTCGTTCTGGCTGTCACGGTTGCCCCCGTCGAGTGGCACCCTATGCTCGGGCAAAGCCAGTAGCAGCTCGGCCGGGCCATCGAACATCTGCGCGACTTCAGCCGGCAAGCCGTCAGCACTTTCCCAACAGTGAGCAAGCGTCTTTGCCGAATAGCCGGTTCGCCATTGCCTCTCAGGTTCTGCGAGGAAGGCTTGCCAACTCGTTGGACCTTGGCTGGGAATATAAACCTGCGTCCGCCGTATATTTCGCAGAATGCCCAATGAATGACCCCGCTACCAGCAGGTTCGCCCTGCCGCTCACGCCAATCCTAGCGGATGAATCGTGAACCTCGGTTAAAAGTCTCGACAGTAGGGAGCATCCCGGTTGACGATCCCGTTAGAGACCCGAGCCGCCGCGCTGGCATCGAACAAACCGACGGTACGAAGATATGGTGCTTGCCGTGGATACAAAACTGTTGGGCTCTACATCCGGCGCGCGTGCCTCAGGCACCGCCGCCGGCGATCCGAAGCCACGCAAGGATCGAGCGGCGACCCTCAGGGCTGATGTGGAGTTTTACCCAACGCAGCTTTTTTATGGACCGCGCCGACCGGCGTATCGCCTAGCTGGTCGGCCGCAGGCCTCGTTGCGTGCTTCACTAAGACGGCTTGAAAGAGCCTCGCTCGAGGCGCCGACGGCGAACACGATGGTGAAGGCTTCGACCACCTCGACGAAAGAGGCCAGAAAGGAGGCCGTCACGGTGGAGAATATGGGCGTCAGGCTATGCATGAAGGCATGCTGTCTGTCTGTGAATCACTAAGCGGTTAGACAGGATCATCGGGTAGTGTCTCAGTTGAAATTTGAACGCGCCTATATGCTTAGCGGAAAGTATGAAGGAGACGTAGGGTCATGAGCGTGACGATTAGCAAGCCCGAGCATGTCGCTACCGCTTTTGCGAACGCTTGGAACCGGCATGATATGAATGAGTTCGCATCTCTGTTCGCTTCTGATGCTAATTTCGTCAACGTCGTAGGTGTTTGGTGGAAGAGCCGATCCGAAATCGAAGCGGCGCACCGAGCTACTCATGACACCATGTTTCGGGATAGCCGATTAGAAGGCGAAGTCTCGTCGGTTGTGGAATTGGCTCTGACGTTGCCCCCAGTTTCTATCCAGTTTTGAGTTCGTTTCCGGCGTGGGTTGTGCCCTGCTGGGCGGGTGGAGCGACGGGCGCTGGCGCGGAGCCTTTGGCACAGCGCAGCGCGAGCGACCGTCGCAGATTGAAGGTGGTGGCGAACTCGGCCGGTGTCTGCCAGGCGATTTGGGAATGCGGCCGGGCGGTGTTGTACA